>DASYDW010000120.1 GCA_036499395.1 Pirellulales bacterium | reverse complement strand
TGATTTTCTCCCACTGCTCATCGCTGACTTCGACATCGTGTCGCTTGGCCATCGAAAGTCTCCTTTCGATCACCGTCTTAACCGAAGTCCCTACAGGGCGCAAGTTTACTTCAACACAGTTTTGAAACCGGCTCTAGTGCTTCGACCGCGGCCGCGGCATGACGGAAACGCGCTTTCCCGCCAATTGCAGTTTCAGGTTGGCGAGTTCACTATCGCTAAAAATCGGGCCCGCAGTTACCTGAATCGACTCGAGATTTGGCCATGCCGCGACCCTCGCGCATCCTTCCGGAGTGACCCGGGTATCCGGCAAAAACAGATATCGTAATTCCGGTAGTACAGACAATTGGTCGAACACTCGATCGGAAATCTTGGAGTCGCCAAGGTGTAGCATTCGTAGCGTCTTAATTTTCGAGATCTCAGGAAGCGAGTCATCTGTGATCTCCGTTCCTTCCAGCTCAAGAGTTCGCAGCGGGAGCATGGTGATGGTGCTGACGGCGCGATCCGTTACGGCGATGTGCGAGAGGCTTAAGAACTCTAGGTGCTTAAAGACTGACAGATTACTGACGCCCTCATCTGTCACAGCGGTGGAACCGAGACGTAAAACCTCAAGTTCCGCCAACGGCTGCAAACTCTTTATATCGCGATCGTTAACCGGAGTTAGAAGCAGTTCAAGCCTTCTCAGACGTCGACAGCACGCAATCTCGGAAGCAGCTCCATCGGGAAACCCACCCTGCATTAGTGTTAGTGAACGCAAGCGAGGAAAAGCACGAAGCACTGAGAAATTGTCGTCGTTGAGACCTGTCGGCAGATAAATGTCCACCGCTTCAAACGCATAATCGTCACCGAGCAGCGAACGCAACCATACATAACCTGGTGGATTAGGATTCTTTACCGACGAGCCATCAGAATTTATCTCGTGGTCATAGCGGACCTTGCCGTCGGATGCTTCGACGAACGATACAGCTAGCCGTTTGTAATGCAATGTGTTGTCAACGTGTGCCAAGAAAACGGCGATGACAAAGATAGAGAATAGAGCTGTGAAAAGCCCAAAGCGTAAGGCGAGACGGCCGTTTGCATCGCTACTGACGTCCTCAGACATTCCCGCCCCTTTAGACGACGTTAGAACTTTCCCGCTGCCGGTAATACTTCAGCCCTGGCAGGAAGAAGCAGGCCGCTGAGACGACGCCGAATAGCGTCAGCGCCAGCGGGATCTCATATCGCTGCAAGAGCGCCATGCCCAGGGCCGTGGCAAAGAGCGCCGCGGCCTGGAAATAGAACTGCCCTGACAGTGTGCCCGCCTTCACGACGAACACCATGCCGCCGACCAGTCCTAGCACCGGCGAGAGTGCCAGGACCGGCAACCCCATGATCATCTCGACATAAAACAACACGACGATGCTGATCATACTGGCGGCCCACACGTGCGCGATCTGCCGTTCGACGAACGTGACCGGCCCCGCCCGACGGCGCAACGTCCAGAAAATCGTGGCCCAGGTCCCCAGCCCGGCCGTCCACAACGCCACGTAAAAAAATGGGGAAGTGACACCCGACCATTGCAGTAGATTCGTCAGCAGGCAAGTCACGAGCAGGGCCAGGCTGTGCCACATCCACAACAGCCCCCAGTTCTCGAGCACCGTGGCGTGATGCGTTTCGCGAAACGCCCGGGCCAGCACCTGCACGAAGATGCCGCTGCGAGCCGCGGTTGGCTCGTCAGCCAGAAACGCTTCTAAGTCGTCGGCCAGTAGCTTGGCACTCTGATAGCGCAGGTCCTGCGGCTTCTGCAAACATTTCAGCGCGATCATCTCCAGCTCGCGATCGGCGCGCGGATTGATCAGTCGCGGCGGCAGCGGATCCTGCTCGAGCACCAGCAGCACCGTGTCGACAGGCGAGGCCGCTTGAAACGGCGGACGCCCGGTCAGCATCTGATACAGGATCGTCCCCAAGCTGTAGACGTCGCTCGTCGGCCCCAGCTTGCCGCGCGTGCCGGCCGCCTGCTCGGGAGCCATGTGGGCCGGCGTCCCGAGAATCGCTCCCGAGAGGGTGAGGTTCATTTCGGCCTCGACCCGTTTGGCCAGCCCGAAATCCGAAACGTGCGGCCGTCCCTCAGCGTCGATCAAGATGTTCGACGGTTTCAGATCACGGTGCAGCACACCCCGGCTGTGCGCATAGTGAATCGCCTGAGCGACCGGCGCCAACAGTGACGCAGCCTCGCGCGCCGTTAATGGTCCTTCGGTCAGGCGGCGCGCCAGTGTAGTGCCGGTCACATATTTCATGGTGAAATAAGGCTGCCCGTCGCAGTCCCCTACTTCGTACACCGGCACGATCGTCGGATGATCGAGCCGCGCGGCGGCTTCGGCCTCGGTACGAAAACGGGCCAAGTCCGCCGGGCTCGCCATGTCACCACGCAGCACCATCTTCAGCGCCACGATCCGGTTCAGGCTGATCTGCCGTGCCCGGTAGACCACTCCCATGCCGCCGCGCCCCAGCTCTTCGAGCAATTCATAATCGGCAAACTGGCGCAACACCGGTTCGGACGATTCCACCGCTCGCCGCGCACCCGCTGAATCAGGGCGCGGTGAATGATCATGCGTCAGGTCATCCCCCGAGGAACCTCGGGCCGGGTCCGCGGCACGGCTGCCGGCGGCCACGCAATCGGTAACCAGCATGGCCGCCCACAGCGGACGCAACTCGTCGGCCAGGTCCGGATGCTGCGCGAGCAGAGCGTCGATCTCAGGCGGCTCTCCGCGATGCAATTGTTCGGCCAGCCGATTCACGAGTGACCACAGCCGCGCATCGCGATCGTCGTCGACGGCCTCCTTCCGCTCCACCGACGCTGCCGCGCCCTCGAAGGCTTTTCCGCCGGCGCTCATCATTCCCCCTGCTCGCTCGGAGGTTCTTCCAACAGGGCCCGTAAGCGCCGCATGGCGCGCAGATAGCGCATGCCCGCGGCCGGCTCGGAAAGCGCAAGCGCTTCGGCCGCCTGTTGATTGGTGAGCTGCTCGAAATGCCGCATCAAGATGATCTCGCGATCCGTCTCGTCGAGCGTCTCGATCGCGGCGGCAAAGCGCTGCTCCAATTCGTGATGCGTAGCAGCGGCGGCCGGAGTCATTTCGCGATCGCGTATCAAAGCCGCCAGGTCCAGCGCTGATTGATCCGCGAATGCGCCCCCGGTCAACGATTGCTCGCGATCGACGCTACGACGTGCGGCGCCACGATGCCGGCGATGAGCGTCGATCAAATGATCCTTTGCCAGGTAGCGCAGCCAGAGTTGAAAGGGCATCTTGGCCGCGGCCAGATAATCGGCCAGGCGACGATCCGCCTCGACCAGGACGTCTTGCACAATGTCACTGGCGTCCAGTCGGCCTTGCAGGGCCCGATCCATCCGCAGCCCGACCATCCGGCGCAACACGTCGCGATGGCGTTCGAGCAAACGATTGCGCGCAGCAGCATCGCCGGTGCGAGCGGCCGCCAACAGTTCTTGCGTTTCGGATGAGTCAGGCCACATCGTTACAAGTATAATAGATCGGGTGGGCAACGACTTCCGACGGCGACGATAGGCGAAATATGCCGGGAACGAGTGGCGGCCAACATAGCGTCTACTGTAGCCGGGGTCTGCGACCCCGGACTGGCATCGTGCTGACCGCGTTGTTGATTCTGCCGGTTTCGGCTGCCCGCGCCGCCATTACGCTCGAAAACGCCAGCACCAGTTCTGTCGTGTGTCGGATCACGCCGGGCGATCAGGCCGCGTCGCGCGACGTTAGGATCGCGCCGGGAAAATCCGAATCGCTCGACGCGGCACGCGCCGTCTCCTGCGAGTTTCGCAGCGCCGGGCAGGCGAATCGCTACAACCTTCAGCCCGGCCGGCAGTACCGCTTTATGCTCTCATCGGCCGGTCAGCTCGAACTGCGGGCAATTCCCGCCACAACCGCGCAGCCCCCTGCCCCGCTGGCTCGCAAATGGCCTCACGTGCGCGAGGTGAAGGTGATCGTGGCCGGCGGCAAGGAGTACCGCGCCTTCCATCGCGAAAAATGGCAAGGCCGGGCACGCGGCATCGTCGAAGCGGCGGCCGCCCGCTTCGAGCAGCAGTTTCCCATTCACTTTCGCGTGGTCGGTTTTCGCGATTGGGAATACAAGACCGCTCCGCAGACGGCCAGCGACGCCTTTCAATGGTTGCACAAGATCGAACTGGGGGATGCTGATCTCGTGATCGGCTTTACGATGGTCCCCTTCCCCGGTCCACGCGGCGAAATTCGCGGTGTCTCGCAATATTACAGTCAGCGCGTCGTGCTTCCCGATTGCTGGGGAACCAGCGGCGCGACGACGCGACTGGTGCATGAGCTCTGTCACGTCTTAGGAGCGTTCCATGTCGTTGCCGAAGACTCGGTCATGCAAATGGGCTTCGAAAGGACGCCGCTGAAATTTACGTTCGGCAAGCCAACCGAGGAGACCATCGAACTCGGCAAGGACGTGGACCTGAAGATCGGCGTCGATAGCCTGTCCCCCGATACGCAAAAGCGCATCCGCGCGATCTATCGCACCTTCCATCATCCGCTGGAAAACCTGGAGGACGATCCGATCGTCGTTGGATACCGCTATCAGGCACGCCGCGCCGGCTGGTTGGGGGACGACGAGCTAAGCAGACGAATGCAGCAGACAGCCGATCAATTGGCACCGGCGAAACCCGAGACCCCCGCGCCCGAACACGGCCTGCAGTAAGGCGCAAGCGACGGCGCACACCAGCCCGCAGCGCCAGCAAGGGAACTCTTCGAGCTATTGTCCGGGCCCAATCGCAAGCGACCCAAACGTCACCTACCGCACGATCGCATACACTAGCTCATCTGCCGTCCGATCCCCCTTGGTGATCACTTTGCGCAGTCGGGCTTCCAGCGTGAAGCCAGCCTTTTCCAGAACACGACCACTGGCCGCGTTGCCATCGAACACTCCGGCAAACAGCCGGCAAATATCAAAGGTCGCGAAGGCATATTCGACGGCCGCCTGTACGGCCGTGGTCATGATGCCGCGCCCCCAGTAGGGCTCCCCCAGCCAGTAACCGATTTCGGCCGAGCGGCGGTAGACGTCCTCCCGCAGCACCAGCCCCAGTCCTCCAGCCGGTGAACCGTCGACCACCACGGCAAAGTTGCGCGGCGGGTCGTATTTGTTGGCCACGGTCAGCCACCGATCGGCATCGTCGGTTGTATACGGATAGGGAAAGGCGTCCCGCATGTTTAGCGAAACGCGGCGGTTGTTCGCCAGCGCCACTAGGGCCGTGGCGTCCTCCCATTGCCAGGGGCGTAACAGGCCGTGTGAGAAGGGGATTTCCATCGGTCAGGGCCCACGTCGGATCGCTCCAAATTCGCGCTGCGGCCGCGGTTTTGCCGGCGCGGCACATGGTAACAAATCGACCAGCTTTTCGCTTAACCCAGTAGGTGACAAGACGCGTAGAACAAGGTGAACTCGGGAACTAGGAGGACCTAGCCATGCCAGACGGGAAACGAGCAAGGCGACATTGCCCGAACAAAGCCAAACGACAGTGGTACGCCCGCTACCGTTCGATCCGTTTCCACCGCCGTTTTGGACTCGTGGAAGTCGCCGTACTGCAGGTGATCGGATAACCCGGCCACGCTGATAGACCAGAGCCCGCTCGGCGAACCGCGGTTCGCCCCAAGGCCCCTTCAATCCGACAGGCAAAACGACCGTTCCCGCGAGCGATGCGAACCTTGAGGTCGAATCGCATACCGCAACTCAAGCTCGCCGCCTCTTCCAGGCGTAATAGTAGTAGCTGACTGCTACCACCAGCAGTCCAGCCGGTAGCGTCCACGGATAGCCACTCCTGCCTGGGGCTCGAAAACGTGACGACCGACCGGTCTTCACATTCCACAGGACGACGTTCCCACGATTGTCGCCAATTGCAACGGTTTGGGCATCGGGAGAAGATGCAATCGCCGTAACCCACTGTTCGTGCTTAAGCCGCCCAGCCACGTCGCCTGTGGTGACATCTAGCAAAATCAACTCCTGCTCGGTTGCGACGATAACTCTGCCGTCGCCCACAAACCGGACATTATTAATTTCCTGGCCGAAAGCCAGATTGCGCTCATTTTTCGTAACAAGATTAGAAAGCGTTATGTTGCTACCATTCGCGACCGCCAATTGTTCGGTACCTGGGGCGAAGGCAAAACCGCCGGTGCATGCAAGATGCCCTGTCGCGAGCAATTGTGCCTCCACTTCGTAGAGATTCACCTTGTCCTGTTCGCGTATCGCCAGCCAGTGGTTGTCCGAGGATAGGCTGATGCCGGACCTGAAAGGACTGAAGATGGTGATGTTGGGGGCTTTCGCAATCTGTTTTGCATCGTCCGCGCCAAGTAGAACAACACCGTTGCCCCAGTCCTCCTGCGCGACAACCGCGCGATCAGGCGACAGCGCGAATTGCAGATTCCCGGCCTGCGGGCCAAACTCAAAAAATGTGTTTGTTGTTTTCGAACTTAAATCACAGACGCGAATCTTGGTGGCCTCAAAATCAAGGAAAAACAACCGTTTTCCGTCTGCACTGAAAGCAAGCGAGTCGGGACATTGCCTTAGAATCGCAAATGCTGGCCCCTGGTTGCCAGCAACGAAGGCGCGATCAACGACTTCTGTCGGAATGGCCTTTTCAACATCGACGATGCTGAGCGTCCGCAATATGTCGGCAGCGTACCCCTTCAAAGACACATTTGCGTCCCGCCAATTGAGTTTTACGACGGCGAGCCGCTTGCCATCAGGAGAAAACGATAACGCGCCAATTCTTGTAAACGCCGTACCACATCCTTCGGCACGTACCAGGGCAAAGGTAAGTGCCAGCAGCGCTATGCCATGGAACAATTGAGAAAGCGTGAAGTGTTTCATGGCCAAAGGTCGAGCCGCTGATGCGGGGTGACCTCCCGTGCTTCTCGTGGCTAGGCGATCTTCAGGGCGTGCGGCCCACGACTTACCATTTTGGGTCACAGGCCGTTCTTGTGCACGGCCAGATTTCGCGTGCACTTCCCGCCCCCATTTGTTAACATCCACAGGCGTTGATGGGTTACTCAGCCGGCGGAGGCGTGGAACGCGATGCTCAACATCCTCGGCGGAATGCAGCAGGTCTGCGGCGGCGTCACGCGGCGACAGATGTTGCAGGCCACGGGCGCAGGCCTGTTCGGGCTGCATCTCAATAAGATCTGGGCAGCCGAGGCGGCTGGACTAGCCGCCGGGCAAACCGCCTCGGCGATTCCGGTGCGGGCCAAGAGCGTCATCTTTCTGTTCCTCTTTGGCGGCCCCAGCCAGTACGAAACCTTCGACCTGAAGCCGGACGCCCCGTCGAAAATTCGCGGCCCCTTCAATCCGATCGCGGCGAAAACTCCCGGCTTGCTCATTTCCGAGCACTTGCCGCGTCTAGCCAGCGTCAGCGACAAGCTGTGCGTCGTCCGCAGCATGACGCACACCTACAACGACCACAGCACGGCCGGACATTACATCCAGACCGGACATCCTTGGCACGTGCCGATTGGCGGCGGATTCAATGCCACCGAAAAAGACTGGCCCGCCATGGGCTCGGTCGTCGAGCATGTCGACCAGCATGCTCCAGGCCGTGGCCAGCGCGATATCCCCAGCTACGTCTATCTCCCCAATCGCCTTGGGCATATGGAGAACTACAGCACCAAGCTGGACCGGCCTGGCCAATACGCAGGCTGGCTAGGGCGAGGATACGACGCGCTGGCAACCGACATTCGCAAACGCGACGACAAAGACAATCCCTACTTCCGCGACTGCACCGACGAAGATCTCGACTTCCGCATCAAGGGGCTGGCCGCAGACCAAAGTCTGTCGATCGACCGCTTGAATGGTCGGAGGACTTTGCTCGAGCAGTTCGACGATCAGCGCCGTCGCCTGGACCACGACGCTTTCGCCCTTCCCTATCAGCGTTTTCAAGAGCGTGCTTTGTCGCTTGTCACTTCGGAAAAGACCCGGCACGCACTCGACATTCGCCAAGAGCCCGCCGCGCTACGCGATCGTTATGGGCGCCACTTATTCGGGCAGTCGACGCTCTTAGCCCGGCGGCTCGTCGAGGCCGGTTCACGATTCGTGACCGTCGCCTGGGACGCGGTCGACGGCTACAGCTGGGATTCCCACGTACACAGCGACGACGTTCGCAAGCATCTGCTGCCGGGGCTCGACTCGGCCCTGGCAACGTTGGTCGAAGACCTCGCCGAGCGCGGCATGCTCGACGAGACCTTGATCGTCTGCCTGGGCGAAATGGGACGCACACCCGCGGCCACTGGCAATTGGGGGCGCGGACATTGGAGCACCTTGTTCCCTGCGGTCTTGGCCGGCGGTGGCATTCGTGGCGGAATCGTCTACGGCCAATCGGACAAGGACGGCGCCCTGCCACAACAGCATCCGACCAGCCCCGAAGATCTGGCCTGCACCGTGTACCACGCACTGGGCATCGACCACGAAATGCGCGTCCGCGATCCACAGGGCCGGCCCACGGCGATCGTCGACGGCGGGCGACCGCTGGTCGAACTGTTCGGTTAAGCCCGCTCGGCCTGACCGCAGCCGGCAAACGATTGACCGCGTTGCCGCCGCATCCGAAAATGGGTAGAACCCTCCCACCGCCCACATAGCCTGCCCATGGTTCGAATTTCCGTTCGTTTTGCCGCGCTCTCGCTCCTGCTGCTCGTGGCCACCGCGCGCGCCGAGCCCCCCACGGCGGCTGATATCGAATTCTTCGAAAGCCAGGTCCGGCCGGTGCTGGTCGCCCGCTGCTACAAATGCCACTCGCAAGACGCCGAAAATCTGCGCGGCAGTCTGCTGTTGGATAGCCGCCCCGGCTGGATGGCAGGCGGCGATTCCGGCCCGTCGATCGTGCCCGGCGATCCTGACGCCAGCTTGCTGATCAGGGCGCTGAAGTACGACGGCGACGTGCAGATGCCCCCCGAGGGGAAGCTGCCCGAGCCCGAGATCGCGGTTCTCACCGAGTGGGTCAAGCGTGGTGTGCCCGATCCACGCGAGGCAAAACCGGCCGGCAAGGCCAAGCGAACCATCGATCTGGCGAAGGAGCGTCAGCACTGGGCCTTTCAGCCGCTCGCCGCCGCCCCGACTCCGTACGTAGCTGATCCGGCCTGGTGCCGCACGCCGCTCGATCGTTTCATCGTCGCGCGGTTAAACGAAAAGCAGATCGCTCCGAACCCGATCGCCGACAGAGGGACGCTGATCCGCCGCGCGTACTTTGACCTGATCGGCCTGCCGCCGAAGCCGGAAGAGGTCGAGGCCTTCGTCGCCGATCTCGCGCCCGATGCTTACGAGCGCCTGATCGATCGGTTGCTCGACAGCCCGCATTATGGCGAACGTTGGGCACGGCACTGGCTCGACCTGGCGCGCTTTGCCGAAAGCCACGGCTTCGAGCACGACTACGATCGCCTCAGCGCCTATCACTATCGCGACTTCGTCATCAAGGCGTTGAACCAGGACCTGCCTTACGACACGTTTGTAAAGTGGCAGATCGCCGGAGACGAGTACGAACCAGAGAATCCGCTGGCGCTGATGGCCACTGGCTTCCTGGCGGCCGGCGTTCACAGCACGCAAATCACGAAGAACCAGGTCGAGAAGGAACGCTACGACGAGCTCGACGATATGTCGGCCACGATTGGCACCGCGATGCTGGGTCTGACGATCGGCTGTGCGCGCTGCCACGACCACAAGTTCGACCCGATTCCGACCGCCGATTACTACCGGCTGTTGTCGACATTCACCACGGCGGTGCGAAGCGAGGTCGAGCTGAATCTCGATCGCGAGAACTTCGATCGGGCCCGCACGGCCTTCGATCGCGAGCATGCGCCGCTCGTCGACGCGCTCGCGCAGTTCGAAGCGAATGAATTGCCGGCCCGCTTCGAGGCCTGGCTAACGGCCCACGCGGCGCCGACTGCGCCGGTATCCTCGGGTTCTGATGCAGCATCCAGCACGAAGGCACCTGGTACGCCGCCAACAACCACGGTCTGGCAGATTCTCGACCTCTCCGAGGCCAAGGCACAATCCAGCGTGCCGCTGACGGCGCTCGACGATGGTTCGCTATTGGCCGGCGGCAAGCCGACGGACAACGACACCTACACGTTCGTCGCCCGCACGGATCAGCGAAATATCACCGGCCTGCGACTCGAGGCGCTCGTCGACGACACATTCCCCAAGCGTGGTCCGGGACGCGCGTCGAATGGCAATTTCGCGCTATCGGATATCCAGGTCACGGCCGCGTCCGCCGATCGCGAGAAGGACGTCGTGCCGGTCAGGCTCGCCACGGCCCGTGCGACGTTCGAGCAGCCGAAGTTGCCTGTCGCGGCCGCGATCGACGACGACAAGACATCGTCCTGGGCTGTCGATGGTCAAATCGGCAAGGACCAGGCGGCGGCGTTCGATTTCGCCACGCCCATCGGCTTCGAAGCCGGCACCGTGCTAACTATCACGCTGAAGTTCGAAGGAAACAAAGAGCACGCGATCGGCCGACCGAGAGTGGCCCTTTCAACGGCCGCGGCGCCCTTGGCGCTCGACGCACCCAGCGGCCGACAAAACGCCGGCGAAATTGCTGCTCTACTGTCGCGTTCCGGAACAACAACGCCAACGTCCGAAGCACGCGCCGCGATGCTCAATTGGTATCGCCGGCTCGACGACGGCTGGCGCCAGCGAGACCGCGCGGTGCGCGAACACGCCGCCCTCGCGCCGCAACCGACGCTGACCAAGGTCCTGATCACCAGCGAAGGTCTGCCGGCCGTTCGCCTACACACACAGGGAGGTGACTTTCTGGATCAGACGCACTTCCTCGAACGGGGCGATCCGAACCGCAAGAAAGAGATCGCCTCGCAAAGCTTCTTGCAAGTTCTCATGCCCTCGGCCGACGCCGAGCGAACCTGGCAGAGCTCGCCCCCGCAAGGATGGCGTACGTCTTACCGCCGCCGGGCACTGGCCGAATGGATCACCGATCGCCAGCGTGGCGGCGGACCGCTGCTGGCCCGCGTGATTGTTAATCGCCTCTGGCAACATCACGTGGGTCGTGGCATCGTCGCCACTCCCAGCGACTTCGGCACGCAAGGCGATCGGCCGACGCATCCCGAGTTGCTCGAATATCTGGCCGAGGAATTGATCGCGGGCGGGTGGCGGCTCAAGCCGATTCACCGCTTGATTATGACCAGTGCCGCCTACATGCAAGGGACGCAAGCGGACGAAGCACGCGCCAAGATCGACCCCGATAACAAGCTCTTCTGGCGGCGGCCGCGCGTACGGCTCGAAGCCGAGGTGATCCGCGATGCGATCCTGGCGGACGGCGGCATCCTGGATGAAACGATGTTCGGGCCGGGCACGCTCGACGACCATCAGCGCCGCCGCAGCATCTATTTCACAGTTAAACGCAGTAAGCTGATCTCGATGATGGTCCTGTTCGATGCGCCGGACGGTTTGCAAGCGATCGGCGCCCGCGCTAGTACGACGATCGCGCCGCAGGCGCTGCTGCTCTTGAACAACGCCCAAGTGCGCGAAGCGGCACGAGCTTTAGCCGCATCCATTGCCGAGCCAGCCGGGACGAATCAAGACGCCCCTTGGAATGACGCCGTGCGGCGCGCTTACCTGGTGGCGCTCTCGCGGCAGCCCACCGCGGAAGAGGCGGCCGACGCGGCACAATTCCTGGAAGACCAAAGCAAGCTTTACGCCGCCGACGGGCAAGCGGAAAAGCGTCTGGCGGCCTTGGCCGATTTCTGTCAGGTGCTGTTTGGATTGAACGAATTCGTCTACGTCGATTAGAGAAACGAAGTTACGGGCGAGTGCATCCGCCACGGCCATCCGCAGGTGAGCAGGTACTGCCATGAACGACATCAAGCAACTCTTCGCGACACCTACCACGCAGTATTCAAATCGGCGCGATTTTCTGCGCCGCACGGGCAACGGCTTCGGCATGATGGCGCTGGCGTCGCTGCTGAGCGATGAACGACCTGGTCACGGGGGCACGGCCTCGGCATTTGCGAATACGCCGTCGATCAATCCGCTTGCGGCCCATCCGGCACATTTTCCGGCCAAGGCGCAAAACGTCATCTGGCTGTTCATGAATGGCGGGCCCAGCCAGGTCGACACCTGGCAATACAAGCCCGAGCTGGAAAAGTGGGACGGCAAGGAATTGCCCGGCTTCGACAAGAACACCGGCTTCTTCGTCGAGCAGGTCGGCCCGTTGATGAAGTCCCCGTTCAAGTTCACACAGCACGGGCAATCCGGCGGCTGGGTTTCGGAGATCTTTCCGAACATGGCCAAGCACGTCGATGACATGGCCTTCATGCATGGCTGCTTTACCGAAACCAATAACCACTCCCCTGCCCTCTTCCAGGTGAACACTGGCGCCAGCCGGATGGGCTTTCCCAGCGTCGGCGCCTGGGTCACCTACGGCCTGGGCAGCGTCAGCCAAAACTTGCCGGCATTCGTCGTCATGTACGACACGTTGGGACGCGGCCTGCCGAAGGGTTATGCGCAAAACTGGGGCGCAGGATTTCTGCCCGGCATTTTTCAGGGCACGGCGCTGAACGCCCAGGGCGCGCCGATCGAAAACCTGATTCGGCCCGAGGGCATGACGCCCGCCGAGCAGCAAAACCAATTGGCGCTCTTAAACCGTTTAAATCGCCGCCAGCAGGATCAGCATCCGGCCGAGGCCGAATTCGCCGCGCGGATCGAAAGCTTCGAGCTGGGCTATCGCATGCAGATGGCAGCCCCTGAGGCGCTCGACGTCGACAGCGAGCCCGACTCGATGAAGAAGCTGTACGGCCTCGATAATCCAAAGTGCAAACACTTCAGCCGGCAATGCCTGATCGCGCGGCGGATGATCGAGCGTGGCGTCCGCTTCGTGCAGATTTACTCCGGGGGGACCGAGAACGAAAAGAGCTGGGACGGCCACACCAATATCGCCGACAACCATCGCGGCTTTGCCGCCGAGACCGATGTCCCCATCGCCGGCCTGTTGGCCGATCTCAAACAGCGTGGGCTGATGGACTCAACACTGGTCGTGTGGAACGGCGAGTTCGGACGACTCCCCATCGTGCAGAAAGGAGGCACCGGCCGCGATCACAATCCGCACGCCTTCACCACCTGGATGGCCGGCGCGGGCGTCCGTGGCGGCGTGCATCACGGCGATACCGACGATTTTGGACACAAGGCCGTCACCGGTCGCGTCAGCATCAACGACCTGCACGCCACGCTGCTGCACCTGCTGGGCATCGATCACAAGCGCTTGACCTATCATTTCAACGGCCGCGACTTCCGCCTGACCGACGTGGCCGGCGAAGTCGTCCGCGAAATCCTGGCGTAAACAATCCAGACTTTTGCCACCGAGCACACAGAGGGCACCAAGTCATCCATTACAAAGAGACTTCGGAGCGACACTTCGACCTTTGAAATCATCTGACTCTTTTCTCTGTGAACTCTGTGCCCTCGGTGGCTAAATAAGGATCGCAACACGTAACTGATGAACTCTCAGTCCGCCAATCGCTGTGCCAGCCGGCAACGTCCCTTTGCGGATGACGTAGGGGATTGCGACAAACATCTGCCGCGCCGTGAGTTTCTCTGGCAGTTCGGCGGAGGGCTCGGCGGCATCGCGCTTGCGCAGCTATTGGGGCAAGAAAAGCTGTTGGCGGCCGAAGCAAATTCCGCGGACACCCCCGGCAGCCAACCGAATCCCACCGGCGGTCTGCATCATCGGGCCCGGGCCAAACGGGTCGTACAGCTATTCATGTCCGGCGCGGCCAGCCAGTGCGATACGTTCGACTACAAGCCGGAGCTGATTCACCGCAACGGCCAGAAATTCGATCCTGGTGAAAAGGTCGAATTGTTCCAAAGCGATCCCGGTCAATGCATGCAAAGCCCTTGGGCGTGGCAGCAGTATGGCCAGTGCGGCAAATGGATCAGCGACCTGGTGCCACATCTGGCCCAGTGCGTTGATGACATCGCGTTCGTGCATTCGATGGTTTCGAAATCGAACGTCCACGGCCCGGCCACGTTCATGCAGAACTCGGGCTTCGTGCTCCCCGGCTTTCCGGCGTTCGGCGCCTGGCTCAGCTACGGGCTAGGCAGCATGACCGACGAGCTGCCGACCTTTGTCGTGCTGCCTGACTCGCGTGGATTTGCTCCCAACGGCCCGGGCAATTGGACCGCCGGATTCCTCCCCGCCGCGCACCAGGGAACCATGATCCGGCCGGCCGCGGCCAACCCGATCGCGGATCTGTTTCCGCCGAAGTCTGCTGCATTTATCCGGCCCGAGAGTGAAACGGCCGGTCTCGACGTTTTGCGGCGACTCAACCGTGCTCACGAAGCCAGTCATTCAGGCGATTCACAGCTCGAAGCGCGCATTCGTTCGTACGAACTGGCGGCGCGACTGCAGACCAGTGCTCCGGAAGTGCTCGACCTGTCACGCGAGAACGCGCGAACTCTCGAACAGTACGGCTTGAACGATTCCGTAACCGCGGATTTCGGTCGCAACTGCCTGGTGGCGCGCCGACTGTTGGAGCGTGGCGTCCGTTTCGTGCAGGTCTGGAGCGGCGCCGACAATGGCTTCCCGCGCCGCAACTGGGATTCGCACGAGGACATCGCTCGCGATCATGCCACGATGGGACGCAGCATGGACCAGCCGGCCGCGGCGCTATTGAACGATCTGAAGGATCGTGGCCTGCTGGAAGACACTCTTGTGATGTGGACCACCGAATTCGGCCGGATGCCCTGCAGTCAGGGAACCAAGGGGCGCGATCATAACCCGTTCACCTTTACCACCTGGCTGGCCGGCGGCGGCATTCGCGGCGGCACAACCTACGGAGCTAGTGATGAGTGGTCGTACAAGGCAGTCGAGAATCCCACCTACTGCTACGACGTACACGCCACGATGCTGCACCTGTTGGGCATCGACCACACGAAACTCGCCTTCCGCCACAACGGCATTGATCGCCGTTTGACCGACGTACACGGGCAGGTGATCGGAGAGCTATTGTCGTAGAAGTCGCCATGCGCATCACGAACTGCGATCTACGATCGACTAAAAAGCACTTGCGCCCGCAGGCTCCCTAACGGAAAATGTCGAATGACGATTCCGGCAAATGCCTGAAGAAATCTAAAGGCTCTCATGACGAAGGAATTCGACTCTAGGTTCGGTAGTTGGTGCCTCAATGGTCAGCACAATGATTTTGCTCGCGGTGCTTGGTACAACTAAAAAAGGCCCAGCCCCGCGTGTCGGCAACCTTCCAAAATGCGGGTGCGCTAAATCGCGCGAGCGGCAGATCCTGGAAAATCGCCGCGCCCTATTGGACTGGGCCGGAACGCATTTTCCTGCATCGTACAGCGCAACTGAAAGCTTGCAATACGATGAGATGCGCGCCTTCCTCTGCCTCGAGTGGATCGATGCAGAACTGCAACTAGCGGAAAGCCGCGCGGCGAGAGTCGAACTATGTCAACGTCGCCTTGACCACATGCTTGCGACGGGCAACAAGCTCCAAGCGCTACATGATGCGGGAGCGCGCGGTGGCGAGTTGTGGCTGGTCCTGCGGAATCGTTGTCGCGTCATTCGATCCAGGCTTGCGCTGTTGCGCGAAACGGCTGGCGGCGCGCCCTCATCGTGCGTGTCGCGCTTTGCCACTTTGCGCGCGACGTGGCTCACAACCGCAGATGACTATCTTCGCGCCACGAGGGAGGAGATCGGGAAGGGCTTTGTAAATCAACGGAATATTTTCCCCGCCTTGACGGAGTTCTACGATGCGAAAGCCGCCGTCGCGAGGACGACAAACGAGAAGCTCGCGATCCGAAGGCAGTACATTGATGCCATTAAAACGATGGAATCGACACTGCAAAAAGAACATGAACTCGATCAAAAGGACAGTCACTTCCTAAGATTGACAACCCACTTGCGACGTATCGAAGCGGAGCTTCGCCTCGAGCACGATGAATTCTCGACTCATGCCGTAAAGCGCCGAGGCAGCGCACACTCCGTGCCCACGATGGAGAATCAGCGATTGACCGTTAGGAAGGCGCACCTTGCTGCTGCTGAGCAACTCTTCTGGGACAAATCTTTATGGATCGAAGAGTTACTCGAAGCCTATCACGGCACCTGCGCGGCAGAAGTCGACGCGTGCGCCAACAATAGACAACGGCAAGAGGTGCTCACGAGATGGATCGATCAACTGGCAATGCTCGAATCGCGGACACGAATTGAGTGCATTTACTCGATACGCGGCATATGGGTCGCCGAATGTGCTGCCGAACGGTTGCAGCTAATGGCCCAGTTGCAGCGGCTCAAAAGTTCGTGCGAATGACCGGTATCGAAGTTTGATTCGACCTTTTGACTTTTGGCGTTCTTAAGCCATCGTTTGCTGCGACATTCGGCATTCCTCGGGGTTGCCGTGATGCCGGCGATCTCCTCATCATGCTTATTCGCCTGCGGCGAAAAAGCATGGCACCTGGCTCAACCCACCACGGCCATCATGCTATGACTGCAGTGAAGATTGTGGCAAATGGAAAGCTCTGTGAGGCCGGACGCCTGAAAACAAAACGCACCGGGCTCACAGAGCCCGGCTACAGAAATCTGAGTCACGGACGCATCGCGCCGATCGATCACGCCCCACCGTCTGCGCCTGACTCGTCGAGGTTGTATTCCTTCAACTTCTTGTGCAGCGTGTTGCGATTGATTCCCAAGCGGGCCGCGGCCTTGATCTGCACGTGTTCGCAACTGGCCAGCACTTGCGCGATCAATTCGCGCTCGACGCGATTGACCACCTTCGTGTGCAGGGCGTCTTCTTGCGCTCCGGCGGTCGCCAGCGCCTGCTGCACCAACTCGAAGGCCAATGTCTCTAGATCAGGCTCTTTGAATCGCGTGCTGCGCGGACGTCGCTGTCCGAGAACCGTGTCCGGCAATAGCTCGCACGTCAGCTCATCTCCCGGCGCCATCACGACGGACCGCTCGATGTAATTCTGCAGCTCGCGCACATTCCCCGGCCAGGCGTAATCTTGCAGCGCTTCCATCGCCTTCGGCTCGATGTGTACCACGTACCGATCGTTCTCTTCGTTGTAGACGTGCAAGAAGTGGCTGATCAGCTCTGGGATGTCTTCTCGCCGCTCGCGTAAGGGCGGCAAATGAATCGGCACGACGTTCAAACGGTAGTAAAGGTCTTCACGAAAACGATCTGCTTCGACCTCTTCCAATAAATCGCGATTGCTGGCCGCGATGACACGCGTATCGACGCGAATGGTCTGCGTATCGCCGACGCGCTCGAACTCGCGCTCTTGCAGCACGCGCAGCAGCTTGACCTGCAGCTTAGGCGTGGTGGAATTGATCTCGTCGAGAAAGACGGTACCGGTATGCGCGGCCTCGAAGCGGCCGGTCCGATTGTCGATCGCCCCGGTAAACGATCCGCGTACATGCCCGAATAGCTCGCTCTCCAGCAGACTCTCGGAGAGTGCGCCGCAATTGACCCGCACAAACGGTCCCGTGCCACGTGGGCTGAGCTGATGCACGGCCTTGGCGATCAATTCCTTGCCGGTCCCCGTCTCGCCCAGTAGCAGCACCGAAGCGTTGCTCTTGGCCACCTGCCGCGTCAGTCGATAGACCTTCTCCATCGCGGCGCCCGATCCGATAATGCCACGGATCGGTGGCCCCGAGGTAGACGTCGGCTCGGCGGGTCGGAAGGAACGGCTCATCATGCACGGGCCTGCAGGCCGAAACTTGCAGGCGTCGCCGGAAACGGTTGGTTGTTAAGAGGCGGGACTTTCGTTTTCCTCAAGCGCCAGCCAATCGGCTTGCGCCCGAGCTTCGATCGTGTTGAGCAGTGACGCCATGACTTGTTGCGTGTCGGCGTCATATTTTTCGCTGCCGTTGTAGCGATCGTACTGTCGCTGAATTTCGTCGCTCGTCAAGAGCGTGCCGCGCCGCGCTACGCTATCGGCAAAGGCGTGCGCCGCCGCGCGACGGTCCGGCAACGGAGCCGTCGGCCGACTGGCCAGATCCACCAGCGCCCGCTGCGATCGCGCCGTATCGAGCCTCGAAAGCGCCGGAATCGCCGCCTTGGTCATGCCAGGCGCGTCGAGACTCGCGATCACGGACTGATCCAATCGGCGGGTGTCGTACACCTGTTGACGCTCACCCGCCAAACGGGCGATCCATTCCAGCGCCTTCACCCCCTCGGCGCGCCGCACGTCGCCGGGCACAACGCCGCGCCCTGCGGCTCGCAGCAGCCGGTTGAGCTCGAACTGCATGCCCGCGCCGTTGTGGACGCGCATCACGGTCAGGCAGGAGGGATACCGTCGCGCCACGCGCTCGACCTGCGGATACTCGTCAGCCAGTGAAACCACAGCCAGTGGAATCCTCGCCAAACGACTATCCCCGCGCAGCCGTTGCAGCAACTGAGCACTCGACGGCAGCGCCAGCGCCGAATCGACCATGATCACTTCGTAGTCTCCGGCCCCCCGCGACATGCGCAGCATGCTGGCCCCATCGACGGCAATATCGGGCTCGTATCCTTGCTCGGCCAGAAGCCCCGCCAGGCGCCCCGCCTCGGTCGCATCGGCCGAGGCCACGAGCGCCCGCGGAGAACCCGTCGAACGAGCGAAATATTCGAGCGTTTCCGCCACCGTGCCGGCCCCCGGGTAGGGAGCGTGAGGATCGAGCTGCATGATCGCCTCGAGCGCGGCAAACCGCAGCTCACGCGATGGATGCATAAGCGCCCGCACCAGCGCACTTGCCTGGGGATTATGCGAATAGAGCAGGTCAACATTTTCACTCTCGCCGAGTTGACGCACGACAACCACGGCTGCCGCCGGACGATCCTCGGCCAGGGTGAAGCTGAGCAAGTCCTGCAGTTCGAGGATCGGCGCTTTCGCCAACGCGTTCCCGGCCTGGCCGATGCGAGCCGCCACGAACGGATTGTCCCCGGCATAGCCGATCGCTTCGGCCACGGCCGCCAGGTTCGCGCGGCGCACGTCAGGATTATTCGGCGCGATCCGCCGTGCATCCGACAGCGCCTGCACGGCCGTAACCAATTCCGCGACCATGGGCGTTACTCGGCTGCTGGTAAGCTTTCGCTTGGTATCGTCCCATTGCCAGACCAAGGGCGTTGGGTCCAACTCGGCCTGCAGATGCCGCTCGGGATGGCGGACGAAATCGAGCGACTGCTTCCCCTTGCGCAATAGCAGCGCGAGCGCCTGCTCGGTCGTTGGCGTGTGCGCGTAAAAAGCCGCCAGGGCGTTCTTTGCCGGCGAGGTTACCTCGGCGGGACTGTCCGTAGCGAGCGCCGCGGCGAGCATGTGGTCCGACGTCGATGCGTCTTCAAGCTCGCCAAGGACCGAGAGGACGCTGGCCAACAATTGCGGATTCTGTGACGTGGAAAGGACGGCCACCAGGGGCGCTACCCCGACCTGTCCCAGTTCCACAAGCGCGGTGCGTATCGCCGGATGTTCGTCAGCCCGATTGGGATCGGCCAAAGCGTCCACGAGGGCGACCACGGCCGCGTCCGCGCCGGGACGTAAAGCGGCCACGGTTACCGCCTCTTGATACGGCGCAGCACCTTTCAATTGCTTGACCAGGTTCGCCAGCCGCGCCGGATCGCGGGCGAAACGCTGCGCCCCTTCGAGCGTGGCGTTGCAAAACGGCCCCGCCTGCGGAGCAAGCGCAGGCGCACGCGCCAGCCGGATCAGCACGGCCGAACCGACCTCGTCGACCAGGGCCGCGCACTCTTCATCGCTCAGTTTCGCCGCGGCCAGCTTTTGCACGAAAGGCTTCGCTAGTTCAGGCTGCTTCAGATCCAGAATGATCCGCGCGGCCTTGAGCAGTTCGGAAGGGGTCGTCGGCTTTGCTGCCACTAATGCGCGAATCACGGTATCGTCCGAGCGGCGCAGCGGCGGCGAGCCCGTCTGAGCGAACAAAGTCGCCGGCGGCGCTGCGCTAGCGGCGATCGCCAGAATTACGGCACAGAGGATCGTGGAACGCGTCATCATCGGTGCGTGTCAGGTTGTGGTGCTTTCCGAATTCTTGGCCAATCGAGCCGTCCAGGCGGCAATCTGCCGATCGACCTCGGCCGGAGCTGTCGACCCGTAGCTGGTGAAGGCGGAGATCGCCCGCTCAGCCCCCAGCACGTCAAAAACCGACTTGTCGATCGCCGCGTGGACGGCTTGAAACTCAGCGAGCGAAAGCTGGGCCAGCGGCACCCGGCGTTCCATCGCCTTACGCACCAGTTGGCCCACGATCTCGTGTGCGGTGCGTTGCGGAACGTCTTGCTTGATCAGCCATTCCATCAGCGTCGTGGCGTCCAGATAGCCGCGATCCAAACCGGCGGCGATCACCTCGCGATTTAAAGTGGCGCCGGCCACCAGCGGCGCGGCCACCTCCAGGCAGCCCACGACCGTGTCGACCGAGTCGAAGATCGCTTCCTTGTCCTCTTGCAGGTCGCGGTTGTAGGCCAGCGGCAATCCCTTCAACAGCACCTGCAAGCGCGTCAAGTTCCCGACCAGGCGGGCGGTCTTGCCGCGAACCAGCTCCAGCACGTCGGGGTTGATCTTCTGCGGCATGATCGACGAGCCGGTGCAGAACGCCTGCGGCAGCTTCAAGAAGTTGAATTCGCTGGTAGACCACAGAATCCATTCTTCGGCCCAAGTGCTCAGATGCTCGCCAATCATCGACAGCGCGAAGGCGAATTCCAGCACGAAGTCGCGATCGCTCGAAGCGTCGAGACTGTTCGAGGCCACGGCTTCGAACCCGAGCCGCTGTGCCACGTCGTGCCGGTCGATCGGCAATGTCGTGCCGGCCAGTGCTGCCGTGCCCAGCGTTAGGACGTTAACGCGCCGGCGGCAATCCGCCAGCCGGTCGCGATCGCGCGCCAGCTTTTCGCAATAGGCCAGCCAGTAATGCGCGGCCAGCACGGGCTGGGCCCGTTGCGTATGGGTGTAGCCGGGCATGATGCAGTCGCGGTCTTGCGCGCAGCGGCCGACAAAGGCTCGCTGCAAGTCGAGCAGGCGCGAACTGACCGTATCAATGGCCTCGCGCACCCAGAGACGCAGATCGGTGGAAACCTGGTCGTTGCGGCTGCGCCCCGTGTGAAGCTTGCGGCCGACATCCCCCAGCCGGTTGACCAGGGCCCGTTCGATGTGCATGTGGACATCTTCGAGCTCGATACGGAACTCGAACTGCCCCTGCTCAATCTCGTGGCGAATCGCTTCCAGTCCTTGCACAATCTGCTGGCATTCGGCGGTCGTTACCAGACCGACCTTTGCCAGCATTTGTACATGCGCGATCGAAGCCCGAATGTCCTGTGGGTAGAGGCGCCGGTCGAAGCTCACGCTTTCGGTGAACTTTTCGACCCGCCGATCGGTCGCCTCGGCAAAGACACCACCCCAGGGCTTGCTCGCCACGATTCCCACTTTTGTTCAAACCGGTGGAGAGAAAGAAAATGCAACAAGACATTCACTGTAAACGGCTTACGGAAAACTGTCAACGAGCCCCAGGCAGCCCGTGCCGCGATACTAGGCACAATAATTCGGAGGATGCCGGCTAATCGCTTTGGAGCGTTTCCAATGCGCCCGGCCGGACGGTTGCGGGCCATCAGCGAGGGACTGGCAACGTCCGATGCCACCCGCGCCAATGCCTCTGGAAAGCCGGGACCTGCCGAAAGAACGGACCACCGATTTCGGGGCTTCGCGGCTACGCAACTAGGCAACGGCATCCGTGTTCCAGCCACGGAAGCGCTAGAGCCCCCACTGCCACGCCGCCTGATAGTTCAGGCCCAGGCTGAGAATGCGTGACAGCAGCGCCTCGTACGACAAACCGGCCTTCTCGGCGCTCTCGGAGAAATCCTCGCCATATTCCAGGTTCGGGTTGGGGTTCGCCTCGAGCACGTAAACCTGCCCTTCGGGCGTCAACCGCAGGTCCATCCGGGCGTAGCCGCTCAGGCTCAACGTGCGGTAGACGCGTTTGCAAATCTTGGCGATCTGGGCGTCGACGGCCGGATCGAGGTTCTCGGCCGGTCCGGTCTCGATCCCATGTTTCTTTTGGTAATCCTGATCCCACTTCACCTTCTCGGTGGCAATCCGCATCGTGTCGTCCGGCATGTTGCGGAAGAACATTTCCCAAGTCGGAAATGTCTCCAGCCGCTGATTGCCTATTACGCCGACGTACAGCTCGCGCCCTTCGATGAATTCCTCGGCGATGGCATCGGTGGAAGTCTGGGCGTGAATGAACTCGACGCGCTCCTTAAGCTTCTCGTCACTGTGGACAACCGACGCCTGCGCAATGCCGACTGAGCCTTCTTCGCTGATCGACTTGACCAACAAGGGAAACTTAAGCCGCTTCGGCCGTTTCACCACTTTGCCCTGCGGAAAGACCGCGAAATCAGGCACCCGGATGCGATGATACGAGAGGATTTCCTTGGTCAGCGCCTTGTCATGCGCCAGTAGCAGCCCTCGTGGGTTGCAGCCCGTGTAGGGCTTGCGCATCAGCTCCAGGTAGCCGACGACGTGCTGGTCGTAGACCGCGACGCCGTGAAACTCCTCGAGCAAGTTGAACATGATATCTGGCTTCCATTCCAGAATCGCATTGCGCAGCACGCCCAAGTCGCTGCTCAGTCCCAGCGGACGGACTTCATGGCCGATATTCGTCAATCCGGCCGAGACGTCATATTCGCTCTTGAACGGAGCAACTTCCTTGACGCTGAGACCGGCGATGCTCTCGGGGGGCACCAGGTCTTCGTGCATCAGCACCAGCACGCGCAATGTCTTCATAACGCCAACCGGTGGTGACCTGCGTGGAGGTAATTCATCGTATGGACAGTAAGCACGACCAGGGCATCGCGCCGCGTTGTTCCTTCCGAGCGGTGCATCCGCAGCTTCAGTTCGCGACAGCGGGTGATCATCTCCTGCAGCACCTGGTCAATCGTATATTGATGCGCGCCGGTCCAGTGCGCGACAAGCTCGCGCAGGTGAGGTCGCATGCGGCGCAACACGGCCGAAGCGGCCGGACGGCCGGCGTTTTCCTTCGAGTCGGAGAACAGCCGCCGCAGGTCGCGGTCGTAAACGGCGGCATGTTCGGTGCTGTAACGAGCCCGTTTTTCTTCGTAATGCTCGCGCAAGGTCTTCTTCAACTGATGCAGGGCGTCGACCTTCAGTCGCGATCGCACCAGTTGCGGCTGGTCCCCGATTTCCTTCATCAATTCATCGACGTAGCGCAGCTTGTTCAGCGCCGGCCAGCCGGCGTACTGCTTGCGCCAGCGCGAACCGGGGCGCAGCCAGACAGCAAATGATTCGGCGAAGTCCTCGGAAGGATGGCTCTGCGCATACCAGCTATCGAGATGTAACACATACCGCTTGCTGTACGGCTTGGGAGAATAAAACTCCGGGTAGGGTTGCGTCGCACTGCCGAACAGCTCGCGCCACCGTCGGCGGCGATGCAGCCGGTAGGCGTTATCGATAGCATGCCCCACCTCGTGGCGCATGATTCGCATGCACCATTGCCGCGTCCCCCCTTCGACGGCCAGCATCTGTCGCTGCTCGAGCTTCGTCAGCCGCGGATGCGCCAGATAAAACGGCATCGCCACGCCGGCCACGCCATCGGGCGAGAACCATTCCTCCGAGAGCCAGAAGGCCGGGCGAAATCGCAAGCCACGCCGGGCGAGCTCTTCGTTGATCCGCGCCACACGCGATTCCAGGATCGAACCTTCGATCCGGACTCCCAAGTCGCACATCCGCCAGTCGAGCAACTCACGATCCGACAAGTGCGCCCAGCGCGGTTCTCGCGCGCGACGTCGCGGTTCGCTTAAAACGGCCGCGATGTGTCGGGAGCGGGATCGCACGGCGAAAAATCATCTCCAGCTAAATTTCCGGCCTCGTCGGCGTTCGACCCGTGCGGATCGTTCAAGCGCCTGTTGCAGAGCCGCCGTGCCCTGCCTGCAAAGGACGGGCCATGACAAGGATAGTTTAACTTTACCGCCGCCGGACGGCAGGCCGCGGTTTTGTAGCCCGGCGCCGTTGCTTCGTCCTCGGTGACCCGGCCGGCTTCCAACCCAGCCACTGGCCTGCTTCCGCTCCTGGAAGGATCGGGGCTAGCGTGTTATCATCGGAGGATTTTACACGCCGGCCTGATCGGCTCTGTGTCCTGCCGCGCGCCAAATGAGGGTGACATCGCAATGGGCCGCGGGAGTTCAGTGGCCCGCGGCCGGACGCTAAGCGGGTAATGCTTGCCGGCGCGTGCAGCGACGCGCATGGATTGAATGGACTCATACTAAGAAGGAAATCACAGCCGTGCCTCGGCGTAACGACATTCAGAAGATTCTCCTGGTTGGTTCCGGCCCGATCGTGATCGGTCAGGCCTGCGAGTTCGATTACTCCGGCACGCAGGCCTGTAAGGCCCTGCGCGAGGAGGGGTACGAGGTCGTGCTGGTCAATTCGAACCCGGCCACGATCATGACCGACCCGGGCACCGCTGATCGCACCTATATCGAGCCATTGACCTGGGAGATCGTCGCCAAGGTGATCGAGGCCGAGCGGCCGGATGCCATCCTGCCCACGCTCGGCGGGCAGACCGGCCTGAACCTGGCCATGGACCTGCACCGGCACGGCGTGCTCGAGCAGTACGGCGTCGAAATGATCGGGGCGAAGCCTGACGTCATCGACAAGGCCGAGAATCGCCGCCGCTTTGCCGACGCCATGCGCAAAATCGGCTTGTCGGTCTGTCGCGGAGAAACCGTCCACAACCTCGACGAAGCGCGGCGCGTGCAGCAAATGGTCGGTCTGCCGTGCATCGTGCGCCCCAGCTTCACGATGGGAGGCAGCGGCTCGTCGATCGCCTACAACCGTGAGGAGTTCGACAGTCTCGTCAGTTATGGCCTGGAATTGTCACCCATTCACGAGGTGCTGATCGAAGAATCGATCATCGGCTGGAAAGAGTACGAGATGGAGGTGATGCGCGACGTCGACGACAACGTCGTGATCATCTGCTCGATCGAAAACTTCGATCCGATGGGCGTACACACCGGCGACTCGATCACCGTCGCCCCGGCCCAGACGTTGTCGGACAAAGAATATCAGCGTATGCGCGATGCCTCGCTGGCCGTGATCCGCGAGATCGGCGTCGAAACCGGCGGCTCGAACATCCAGTTCGCCATCCATCCGCAGAATGGCCGAATGATCGTCGTCGAGATGAACCCGCGCGTCAGCCGCTCCAGCGCGCTGGCCAGCAAAGCAACCGGCTTTCCCATCGCGAAGATCGCGGCCAAGCTGGCCGTGGGCTACCGGCTGCACGAGCTGCCCAACGATATCACTCGCGAGACGATGGCCTGCTTCGAGCCCACGATCGACTACGTAGTCACGAAAATCCCTCGCTTCGCCTTCGAAAAATTCCCCGAGGCCAATTCCACGCTGACCACGCAGATGAAAAGCGTCGGCGAGACAATGGCGATCGGCCGTACGTTCAAGGAATCGTTCCAAAAGGCGCTGCGCGGGCTGGAAGTCGGCAGCTTCGGCTTCGGCTGCGACAGCAAGGACCTGTGGGGGACAGTGCAGCAGCCCACGCCGGAAGAAATTCGGGCCAAGCTCTCCATCCCCAATCCCGACCGCGTCTGGTATCTGCGCTACGCCATCAAAGAGGGCATGACCGTCGAAGAAATTTACGACCTGACGGGCATCGACCCCTGGTTCTTGGATAACCTGCACGGAATCGTCGAACTGGAAGACGAACTGCGCAGCCGCGGGTCGCTGGAAAATGTCGACGACGCGTTGCTACGAACCGTGAAGCGAGCAGGCTTCTCGGATCGGCAGTTGAGCACGATCCTCGGCACGAGCGAAGGGGACGTCCGCGCCGATCGAAAGCGACGCGGCATCGTGGCCACCTTCAAATCGGTCGATACCTGCGCCGCCGAGTTCGAAGCCTATACGCCGTACTATTACTCGACCTACGAGGACGAGGACGAAACGCCTGCCAAACGACGCGGTACGAAGCGGATCATGGTTTTGGGAGGTGGCCCGAATCGTATCGGACAAGGAATCGAATTCGACTACTGCTGCTGCCACGCCAGCTATGCTCTCAAAGAGCTCGGCATCGAGTCGATCATGGTCAACTCGAATCCCGAGACGGTCAGCACCGACTACGACACCAGCGACATGCTGTTCTTCGAGCCGCTGACGACCGAGGACGTGCTCAATATTTGCGACCGCGTGCAACCGGATGGAGTGATCGTGCAGTTCGGCGGGCAGACACCGCTAAACCTGGCCCGCGCCCTGGCCAGTTGCGGCGTGCCGATCATCGGCACCAGCGTCGACACGATCGAGGATGCCGAGGACCGCGAGAAATTCCAGCGGTTGCTACACCGGCTCGATCTTCGGCAGCCGGCTAACGCCATCGCTCGCACGATGGACGAGGCCCGCGTCGAGGCCGGCAAAGTCGGCTTCCCGGCCTTGGTACGCCCCAGCTATGTGTTGGGAGGCCGAGCCATGGAAATCTGCTACGACCAGGCCCAGTTCGAGCGCTTCGTCGCCGAGGCGTTCATTGTCGCGCAGGGGCAGCCGGTGCTGATCGACCGCTTTCTCGAGGATGCTATCGAAGTCGATGTGGACGCCATCGCCGACGGAGAACGGACGATCGTGGCCGGCATCATGGAACACATCGAAGAGGCGGGGGTCCATTCCGGCGATTCGGCCTGCGCCCTGCCGGCATATAGCTTGCCTGGCCCCGTGCTGGCGGAAATCCGCGAGGCGACGCAAAGACTAGCGCGGCAGATGCAGGTCAAAGGGCTGATGAATATTCAGTTCGCGGTGAAAAAGGAAGACAACCGCCTGAATATCTACGTGCTGGAAGTCAATCCGCGTGCCAGCCGCACGGTGCCGTTCGTCTCGAAGGCGACCGGCATGCCGCTGGCCAAGGTGGCGGCCAAGATCATGGCGGGGGTTACGCTGGCCGAGCAAGGTTATGAATCCGACCCGATTCCCAGCCACGTTTCGGTAAAAGAGAGCGTCTTCCCCTTCATCAAGTTCTCGGGGGTCGACATCGTGCTCGGTCCCGAGATGCGTTCCACCGGCGAAGTGATGGGGATCAGCGATCGATTTTCGATCGCTTTCGCCAAAAGCCAGTTGGCAGCCGGTGTGCTGCTGCCGCGCGAAGGGACGATTTTCCTCAGCCTCACAACTCGCACCAAGCGATACGTTAAGCCGATCGGCGAAAAGTTGACGTCGCTGGGTTTCCAAATCGTGGCCACCGCGGGCACGGCCCGTACGTTGGAAGAAAACGGCATACCGGTCAAGATCGTGAAAAAGCTGCAGGAAGGACATCCGAACCTGCTCGACTTTTTGATCGACGGACAAATCCAGTTGATCATCAACACGCCCAGCGGCAAGGGAGCCAGGACCGACGAAGGTCGCATTCGCGCGGCCGCCGTGGCCCACGGCGTTCCGTGCATCACGACGATTCCCGCGGCCGAGGCCGCGCTGCGTGCGATGGAAGCGCTGCGCGACGAGAGTCTGACGGTACAGGCACTGCAGGATCGCTTCCCGGCAGTAGCCAAAGAAGTTTAGCGGCGATCGCGAAGCGTCGCGGCGTGCAATATCCTGCCGGGTTCCAGGCGCAATTGCATCACGCCATCACACACGTGCTGGCGGTGCCTTAAGAATCGCCACGCTCTTCCAAAACCGCGACGGCGATTGACCTTGCGCGCGACAGCACGGCACGCGCGGGAACGACGAAAAAAGGCCGGGAAAAGGGCTCTAAATCGCCCTTGACCCTGGGGGCCGATTTCCATATCCTCCCCGCCTCATGAACGTCACCGGCACGCCCTGCAAACCGGCGACAAACGAAACAACGAACCACGTGGAAGGGCTCGCATCAGGAGAAGGAAACTTCTCTGCGAGCCAACGAAGCGAATCTCGCCGGCAAGGATGCTGGCAGACGCTTCGCTTATAAGAGTGACCTGTTAGTCGTCCCTTCACACGCACGATTCAAGAGAGCTTTGCCCGGCGGTTGTCGCAACCTGCGGCGCGCTAGGCGCGAGACACGGAAGTCGATTCACAGGCCGACGCCAGTCGTCAGCCGCTAGAGACCACGACGATTCGCCGGGATGGCGAATCGAGCGCGTCCAATCGCTCCCGGAAAAGGATGGCGTCCTTTGCCCCCCTGGGACCCATTCTTTCCGGGGGTTTTTTTGCGCGCAGGGCGAGGCAGCCGCATCGTGCCTAGGACACGATCTGCTCGGCTTCCAAAAAGTGCTCGATCCCGTCAGCCTTGGCGATCACGATCACGCCCCCCTCGCTGACCGTAAAGCCACGGGCCCGATCGTGTTCGTGGTCGTAGCCAATCTCGACGCCGGGCGGGATGTGTACTCCCTTGTCGATGATCGCACGGCGCACCTTGGCGTGACGCCCGATGTCTACTCCTTCGAAGAGGATCGAATCCTCGACCCGGGCAAAACTGTTGATGCGGCAATTCGTGCCGATGATCGACCGCATCACGCTGCCGCCGGAAACGATCGAGCCGGCACAGATAATCGTATCCAGGGCCTGCCCGCGGCGGGCATCGTCGCCAGTCTCGGCAAACACGAACTTCGGCGGGGGCAAATTCGGCAAGTACGTGCGAATCGGCCAACGCTGGTCGTACATGTTCAGGTCCGGATCGACTGAGACCAGGTCCATGTTCGCCTCGAAGTACGCGTCCAGCGTACCGACGTCCCGCCAGTAGGCGTCTCGCTTGCGATTCTCATCCCGGAACGCAAACGACCACACGCGATGGGTCTGCACCAACCCCGGCAGAACGTCTTTGCCGAAATCGTGCGAGCTGTGATTGCGCGTAGCGTCCAGGCACAACTGCTCGAACAAGAAGCGCGCCGTGAATACGTAAATGCCCATCGAGGCCAGGATGTGCTGCTCGTCGCCGGGGATCGTCTTGGGGACCGCCGGCTTTTCCTGGAAGCCGACAATGCGGCCGTCCGCCTCGGTCTGCATGACGCCAAAATGGCGTGATTCGCTGGCCGCCACCCGCAGGGCCGCAACAGTCACATCGGCCTTGCGCTGTTTATGAGCGTTGACCAATTGCAGGTAATCCATCTTGTAGATGTGATCACCGGCCAGGATCACGACGTATTCGGGCCGCTCTTTTTCCAGCGTGTAGATATTCTGATAGACCGCGTCGGCGGTCCCCTGGTACCAATTCTCGTCGATGCGCTGTTGCGGCGGCACAACGTCGATGAATTCGCCCAGCTCCCGGCATGCGTAGTTGCGCCAGCCAAGATTAATATGCCGGTCCAGGCTCATCGCCTTGTATTGCGTGAGCACGAGGATCTTGCGTAAGCCGCTGTTCAAGCAATTCGACAGCGTGAAATCGATGATGCGATAGGCGCCGCCGAAGGGGACGGCCGGCTTCGCGCGATCACGCGTGAGCGGCTCCAAACGAGAACCCTTGCCCCCCGCCAGGACGACTGCCAAAACGCTTTCCATCCGTGCGTCTCCGATAGGACCTGACTCACCGGGAGTATTCTCCCGGCTTGGGCATCTTACCGATTTCACCCATGCGGCTAAAGAGGCCAGGTCCAGCACCGCGCGATGTCTACACATTCTCGCGTCGGCAAGATTTGACCGGCATCCGGAAATCCGCTGCACCTGTTATCGGGCGGCCGGCAGGACGGCGTCCACCCATTGGCGCTGCCACAGCTCGAAAACCAGTAACGACCACAATCGGTAACCGTGATCGAATGTGCCGGATAGGTGGTCCTCGACGAGTTCTCGGACCGCGGCCGGACGAAAATAACCTCGCCGTAATGTCGCTGGATCGAGCAGCATGTCGCGGGCAAGATCCCGTAGCTCGTTTCGGAACCAGTGCGACAGCGGGACGCCGAAACCCATCTTCGACCGCGTCAGCAGCGACTTTGGCAACAGCGGGCCAAATGTTTCCATCAGGATGCGTTTTCCCCGCCCGCGCCGCAATTTCAGCGAGACCGGCATCGCAGCGGCCAGTTCTACAACCTGCCGATCAAGAAACGGCGCGCGGCATTCCAGGCCATGTGCCATCGACGCGATGTCGACCTTGGTCATCAAGTCGCACGGAAGATAGGTCACCAGGTCGGTCAGACTGGCCGCCGTGACCGGATCCCGACCAGCGCATCGCGCGAAAGCATTCTCCAGAAAATCAAACGGATCGGCATCCGGCAGTTGCGCGATGAACTCCTCGGAATAGAGCGCCGCGCGCTGCCGCTCGTTGAAGATCGATACCCAATCGAAGTAGCGCCGATGCCCCGACTCCCCCAGTCCGGCCGCGAAACGCTTGAACTGCCGCACGAGGGATTTCTGCCGTGGGCTCGCGGGCAGGCGCTGCCAGGCGTCATTGGTAACCAGGGTCCTGACGGCGCGCGGCAATTGATCAAAAATGCCGGCCAAAGCCACGGCGTTATAACGTCGATAGCCGGCGAACAACTCGTCACCGCCGTCCCCCGAAAGCGCCACCGTGACATGCTGCCGCGTGATTTGCGAAACGTAATACGTAGGAATTGCCGAGCTATCGGCGAACGGCTCGTCGTAATGCCAAATCAGCTTGGGCAGGATATCGACGCAGTCTGGTTCGACGCGCTCCTCGTGGTGGTCGGTTCCCAAATGCCGGGCCACTTCCCGCGCGTAGCTGGTTTCGTCGAACTCCGCGATGGGAAAGCCGATCGAAAAGGTTTTCACGGGCTCGCGCGTCAATTTCTGCGCGAGCGCCACGATAATCGATGAATCGATGCCACCGGAAAGAAATGCGCCGAGCGGCACTTCGCTCTGCAAGCGTTTTTCCACGGCGCTTGACATTAACGTGCGCAGTTCGTTCGAGTAGTCGGCTGCTGAGCGGCTGACCTCGCGCGTAAAATCAGGGCGCCAATAGCAGCCCAACTCCAACCGGGCGTCGCGGTAAACCGCGTAATGTGCCGGCGGCAGCTTACGAATACCGCGAAAAATGGTGCGCGGATGCGGTACGTACTGGTAGGCCAGGTACTCGTCGACGGCCGCGGGATCGACATCGCGCGGCACGTCCGGGACTTGTAGCAGGCTCTTCAATTCGCTGGCGAAAAGGACCCTGCCCTGCTCTTCACGATAGACCAGCGGCTTCTTTCCCAGCCTGTCACGGGCCAGCACCAATTGCCGCTTGCGGCCGTCCCAAATCGCGAGCGCGAACATCCCCTCGATATGCTCGAGAAAACCGACCCCTTCATCCTCGTAAAGATGAACTAGCGTTTCGGTATCGCTGTCGGTCTTGAATTGATGTCCGGCGCCGTCGAGGCGTCGCCGCAGGTCGCGAAAGTTGTAAATCTCGCCGTTGAAGACGATCCAGATCGTACCGTCTTCATTCGCGAGTGGCTGGTGCCCCCCTGCCACGTCAATGATCGACAAGCGGCGGTGCCCCAGGGCCACACTAATCGCGCCGTGCGCCGAACCAGGGATCGCAACGCTCGATTCGTAAAAACCCTCGTCGTCCGGCCCGCGGTGCCGTATCGCGTCGGTCATTGCGACGAGCGTATAACGCTCGATGCGCTTCGCGACGTCGGTCCAGACGGCCCCGGTAATTCCGCACATGGTGGGTCTGTTGCCTTCGTCCGGCAGGGCCGCTTTCGCTGAGGGATTGCCTTACAACTCCGAGATCATGAAGTCTCGGTCCTTGATCCTTCTTGATCTTAGCCTAAACCATCTGTTAGCGGCGTTATAACCGGCCCTTTGCGCCGACGGGCTACTCTTCGGAGTAAGCCTTTTGCTTGTGAGCAAACGGCCAGATGAGGATAATTAGAACGGCAAAGCAATTTTCTTTCCGCCGTCGCTGGGGGCTGTCCGAGCCTGTAGAGGTCGCGTTGGACGAGAGCGGTGATATCTACGCGCAGCTTCTAGGCATCGCGCCAGGTCGGCGTCCGCCCAACTATTACGCGCTGCTGGCGATCTCGCCCAGCGAGAGTGACGCCAAGCGCATCCATGCCGCGGCCCGGCGGCAGATCGGTCGGCTGTCCCCCTTCTTGGGCAGCGAGCACGCCCAGGCGGCTCAACAAATCATGGCCGAGATCGCCACGGCCCGCGCTGTGTTGACAGCGCCGACCGGCAAGGAGCGATACGACGCCAAATTGCGCGAACAACCCGATTTCGTGCCGAACGCAATCCGACCACCGGAGGCAATTCTCGAGGATATCCTTCCGCGCGATGAGCCCGGCCCGACGGCGATCCCGAAGTCGAATCCCATGGGCGCCGCACCAATCATAGAAGAGCAGTCAGCAGAGCCGGACGACGCGACGCCGAAAAATCCTCGCTGGGCGAACGAAGTCGCCCCCCCTCCCCTGCCTCCGAACATGCCCGCCGCAGCGCCAACCGTGGCCAAGGCCCGACTGGTATCGGGTCCCGGCACGGCATTCAACAACGAATTGCCTCCCTCATCGGCAAACGATACTCCGCTATTACCCCCCACCGCGATCGGCCATGAACCAGCAGCCTGGCATCCCGCCGCCGACGGCGATGGTCATCAACCATTCAGAGCGGACACTTATTCAGCCCCGTCGCCAGTCCGCCGCACAGCACGCCGTGGAGGAATTGCTCGCGAGCGCTCGCAAATGGCGCTGATCTTGTTGCTGTTATGCATGATGGCAGCGGTTGGCCTGGGAGCCGGGGCGGTGCTGGTCTGGCAAGCTCGCAATGAACGCGTGGCCGGCGCAAATCAGGAAACGCCTATCGAGACGGGTGCCGCAGCCAAGGCGGCGCCCACTTCACAATCGGCGTCCCGATCCGACGATTCCAAAACGTTGTCCGCTACTGATCGCGTTAAACCCGAAGCTAAACCGGCGTCTCCGGTCACTGAAGATGGAACAACTGCGCGCGACCGTGGATTGACCGCATCGCCGATGAAACGAAACACCGAAAGCCCCCCGGCGGTCACGCCGAAAGCAGACATGCCTCCGCCCGACCGCGCGAAACCACCGCCGATGGCCGACGAAAACCCGGAGCAAGCCGCTAGCGTTCGTAAGTCACTCAAGGCGGCGCGCGATGCGATTGCCCTGTGTGATCTCACCAAGGTCGACGAGCTACTGGATGTGGCGCTGATCGACGCCTCAACCGATTCGCTGCGTGCCGAAGTCGAACGTGTTCGCATCTTGCGGACTAGCGTGGGAAGCTTCTGGAATGCGGTCCGCGAGAGTCTGAAAACAATCACCGGCGGCACGGAACTGGAAGTCGACGGCGATGTCATTATCGTGGTCGAGGTGAGCCGCGATCGTGATCGTTTGGTGGCACGCATCAAGGGTCAAAATCGCGATTTTCGCGTCGAGCAACTGCCGACAGAATTGGCCACGGGCCTGGCCGAGCGATGGTTGGCCAAGGATGACGTCAATTCGCGGGCGTTCGTCGGCGCCTATCTGGCGACGTCGGCGCGCGAACAATACATCGACCGCGGCCGTGCCGTGCTACGCGAGGCCCAGTCTGCTGGCTCGGAAGTGGCGAGGGCTGTGCTCGAAGCCCTTGACCGCTGAATAGGCCCGCTAGACGGGTATCTCTCCAAGGCGGAAATGGCCGACGCGCCAGGCAAAAAAATTTCCCTGGATTTCCACTAGATTTTTGTAGCATCGATTTGTTACGATGTCCGCCGTTGCACTCACTTGTGTTGCAACAGCGACGCGCCGCAATTGCGGTGGCGGCTTTCAATAATCCCTCGAGAAGCTAGTGAAAACCTGAATAGCGCCTCTTTAGCCGCTTACATTCTTCCAGGTTTTCAACTTCGAGGGGTTTCATGTCATATTCGTTCCGTGTTTGTTGCGCCATTATCGGCACTTTTCTTTTCGTCGCGTGCGCCACTCCGGTTGCCGAGATCCACGCCGCTTCGACATTCGCGCAGTTCACTGAAGCAACCGCTTCGTCACCGCAAAGTCCGTTTCCTCCCGGCAGTTCCTTTGGCTACGCCGATAATGGGCTCGGCGATGCCGAACTCGGAACAGTCATGGATACCGGCCTGGGCGATCCCATTCCTGTCAATTTCAACTTCCTGAATCAAGCAGGTCTACCGGCCGACCTGCTGGGGATTCAAGATGCGACCATGACCATGACCTCGAGCACGACGGCTCCCGTCGTCACGGGCTTTGGCGGAACCGTGGGCTCGCAACTCTTCGACGGAAAGGGTGAATTGCAAAATGTCATCACCTTCACGCGCAACACGCCGGCCGCCGAAGGTTTCGGAGCGCATACCAATCTGCTGACCGTCACCTTTACGGCCCAGCTAACGGGCATGCTGGGGGGGCAAACCGCATCCCTCACCGCTGATACGCTGACCGGCTTTACCGTCAACTACACTTCAGATTTCCTGAACTTCTCGTCGAACGCCGACGCGAATTTCGCTTTGGCATTCACGTCGTGGTTGACCCCCAACGAATTTGCAGCGATTGCCAGTTCGGGCCCCTTGGCAATCGATAGTACGAGCCAGAACTTCTTCGCCGCATTGGCCACCGGCGCCGGCAGCTTTGCTGGAGGATCATCCGTGTCGATCCCCGAGCCCAGCACCTGCGTTCTCGCCGTCTTGGGTCTGGCATTCCTGGGAATGGCCGGACGGCGCCGATTGAAAGCGAAATAGCGCACCAGCGACTTGCGGGCCGCGGCCATTGCCGCGTCTCGTTTAATAATCGCTACGATCGTCGATAAGCTTTTTGGCCGCGGTAGGCGCTACCGCGGCCAAAGGCGTTTTTAGATCGTGGCCGATCGCGCTCATGTCGCCCCCCCTGACGCGATAAATCGTCTTCAGCCAGTCCTAGCGCGACGGCCCCCGGGGGTGTCTCGACGGCGAATTGCGATCGCCGCGCGTGGTAGGCTAAAATAGTTGTCTCAGACCCAGCCTGCCTGAATCGTCTCCCGAGTACACATCTGACGGCATTCCGCGCCGCGTACCCCAGGATGTTCGCATGCCCCGACTTCGACTCCTTTTGCTGACAATTCTCCTTTCGCATCTGGCAATCGCCCTTCTGCCTGCCGCGGCGGTGGCGCAGCGTACGCCCGAGGAGGAGTTGAAGTCGCTCTCAGTGCCTGAGGGGCTTGAACTCTCGCTGTTTGCCAGCGAACCGCTGATCACGAACCCTGCGGCGATCGACGTCGATACGCACGGCCGAGTCTGGGTCGCCGAGATCCAGTGGTATCGCGCCGCGGCGAAGCAGCCCCCCGCCGACAAAATCAAAGTCCTGGAAGACACCGACGGCGATGGCCGCGCCGATCGAGTGGTGGTCTTCGCCGAGGGATTGTTCTGCCCAATGAGCATTTGCGTGGCCGGCAGCAAGGTTTATGTCGCCACGAGCCCCGATCTGTGGGTTTACGAAGATAAGGATGGCGACCTGCGAGCTGACGGTCCGCCGACAAAGGTCCTCACCGGCTTCAAGGGACAGAACCACGACCACGGGGCGCATAGCCTGGTGCTGGGTCCGGATCACAAGTGGTGGATGTCGCACGGCGATGCCGGCTTCGACGTAACGGCCGCCGATGGCAGCCACGTCGAATACAAATGGGGCGCCGTGCTGCGCGGCGAACTCGACGGCAGCAAGCTGGAAATGGTCGCGAAGAACTTTCGCAACCCGTACGAGGTCTGCGTCAGCTCGTTCGGCGAATCGTATCTCAGCGACAACGATAACGACGGTAACTTCAGCGTGCGGATTTGTTGGCTGCTGGAAGGGGGCAACTACGGCTGGTTCGGCCACCCTCCCGCGCGTGTGCCGCGCGACACTCCCTTCGGAGAGCATTGGCATTTCCGAGGGCATGTCCCCGGCTTTGTGCCGGCCACACTCGTCACCGGCTTCGGCTCGCCATGCGGTATCTGCTTTTATGAAGGAGATGCACTGGGACCACGTTTTAAGAATTCGCCCCTGCATACCGATGCCGGGCCGCGCGAAGTCCGCCACTATCCTTTCGAAAAGTCCGGCGCCGGGATGCGCGCCGACAACGAAGTCATCATCTCGAGCAAAGAGGACAAGTATTTTCGCCCTGATGATATCTGCACCGCTCCCGATGGCAGCTTGTACATCTCGGACTGGTACGATGGCGGCGTCGGCGGTCACGCTTACAACAATCCCGATCAGGGACGCATTTTTCGATTGCGGCCTGCCGGCAAGAAGCTCACACGGATTGCCAAGCCAGGCCCTTACGCTGATATGGCCGAAGCGATCGAAGGCCTGAAGAATCCGAACCTGGCAACGCAGTTCCTGGCGCGCGAGCGGCTATTGGCCGGCGGTCAAGACGCCGTGACGACGCTCGCCCCGCTGCTGGCGGATGAAGACCCCAACTATCGCGCTCGCGCCCTGTGGGTGCTCGATCGCATCGGCGGCGAGGCTCGTCAAAAGGTGGTCGCTGAACTTAAGAACTCCTCGGGCCGCGCGCGAGCCTTGGCCGTCCGAATCCTGCGCCGGCACGGCGAGGAGTATCGTCCGCAGATTCTGCCGCTGGCCGATGATCTCGACATCGAGGTCCGCCGCGAAGTTTTGCTCGGCTTGGCACACTGGAACGGCGTCGAAGTCGACGCGGCGCTACTCAAGCTGGCCACGGCCTACGACGGTACAGACCGGTACCTGCTCGAGGCAATCAATATCGCGGCCGTTGGTCGGCAGAAGGAACTTGTCAAAGCGCTTGCCGACGCCGGCCGCATTTCGTTCGATAACATCGACCTGATCCAAGCGCTCGAACCGGATGCTGCAGCCCGGTTCGTGATCCGCGCGCTTAAGCAAGGTCCATTGGAAACCGCGGCGCGAGGTCGACAGCTGACGCGTTTAAGCACGATCCCCTCGCTCGATGCCGCCGAAGCGGTGCTCAGCGCAGCGACCGACCACGCGGCCTCCAGCGAGTCACGGCAAGAAGCGCTGGCCGCGATCGGGCGCAACCTGGACGACGATTGGAAGGATCTCGCCGAGCGTCCGGAGTTCATCTCCGCCATCGCGCAATTGCTGGCCGAGCCGAGTTCGCGAGCGTCGACGATCACGCTGATCGACAAACACGGCTTGAAGCGATTCGGTGGGATGTTGCTGGTTGTCGCCCACACGGCCGATGCCTCGGCAGACATTCGCGGTCAGGCTCTGGCTGCCGCGGCGCGATTGCACACCGAGGGAGCCGTGGCAGCCTGCGAATCACTGCTGACGGCCAAGGACGAAGCGTTGCGGACTCGCGCCGTGAAGAGCCTGGTCGACCTGCAAGCTTGGAGCCCTATCAAAAAATTGGTGTTGGCCGCGGACACGCCCCCACAGCTCAAGACATTGGCGCTAGAGAAAACCAGTGACACCGTGGCTGGCTCGCTGGTCCTGCTACGTTTGATCGACGAAGGAAACCTATCGGAAGAAATGCGCAAAGCTGTACTCGCGCGCACGACGCGTCATGTCGACGTCGGCATTCGAGCTCTCTACGAGCGTTTCATTCCAGAAGCAGATCGTCCCCAGCGCCTGGGCGCGGCCTTCAAACCGGAAGACATCCTCGCACTGACAGGGGACGACAACCGCGGCCGTTCGATTTTCTTCAAAAGCTCGGCCGCGCGTTGCAAATCGTGCCATCAGATCAACGGCTTTGGAACGCAGATCGGACCCGACCTGAGCCAGATCGGCAAAAAATATGAGCGCCGGGCTCTACTCGAAACAATCCTCGAACCGTCTAAGGCCATCGCGCCGGAGTTTGTCGTGAACCTAGTCGAGACTTCCGGCGGCGAAGTGCATGCAGGCTTCATTGTCGAGCAGACCGAAAAAGAGCTCGTGCTAAAGAACGTCGAAGGCAAGTCGATTCGTGTACCCAAAGGCGACGTGGTCACGACGCAACCGCAGAAGCAGTCGATGATGCCTGAGCTAGTGCTGCAGGACATCACAGCGCAGGACGCCGCCGATCTGCTGGCCTTCCTGGCCTCGCTGACGAATACCCCCTCCGCGCCGGCAGGGGAATAGGCGTGAACCGATTTCATTCCGCGACGCCGATTCCTAGCCGGCAACGTTTCTGCCGGATCGGCGCCTGCGCGTGGCTGTTGCTCGCGATCTGTTCCTTTGATATCGCGCTCGCTGCGGAGCCTGCCGCCGTGGTGCCCCATGGTCAAAACCAGGCCCCCGGCCCAGCACTTTCGCCGGCCGAAGCAATTGCCAAAATGACCGTGCCGGAGGGCTTTCAGGTCGAACTCGTGGCGGCCGAGCCTGACATCGTGAACCCCGTCGCGATGACATTCGACGAGCGCGGGCGGATTTGGATCACCGAAAGCCTGGAATATCCACGCCGCGAGGCGGGCCCCGGCCGCGATCGAGTCAAGATTCTCGAAGACACCGATCATGACGGCCGCGCCGATCGATTCACCGTCTTTGCCGATGGACTGAATATTCCCTCGGGCATCGCCGTGGGCGCGGGGGGCGTGTGGGTGGCCAACGCGCCCGATATTCTCTTCATGCAGGACACCGATGGCGACGACCGCGCCGATCATCGCGAGGTGGTCGTCACCGGTTTTGGCCGCGACGACACGCACGAACTTCCGAATTCGCTCACCTGGGGCCCCGACGGTTGGCTGTATGGCCTGAACGGCGTGTTTAATCGCAGCACCGTGAAGCAGGGTGACCGCGAGCTGAATTTCACCGCGGCCCTGTTCCGCATCCATCCGCGCACGCGCCGCTTCGAACTGTTCGCCGAAGGGACCAGCAATCCCTGGGGCATCGCCTGGGATAACGACGGCAGCGCCTTCGTCAGTGCCTGCGTCATCGATCACCTCTGGCACCTGGTCGAGACGGGCTACTACCATCGGCAGGCAGGCGCGTACCCGCCGTTTACCTGGAAGATTGAATCGATCGTTCGCCACCATCATCAGCAAGCAGCGTATTGCGGCATCCACTATTTCGACAGCGACGCCTATCCGGCCGAATACCGCGGCAAGCTGTACATGGGCAACATCCACGGCAATTGCATCAACAGCGATTCGCTGACCCGCGACGGTGCGACCTACGCGGGGCATCCTGAAAAAGACTTCCTGTCGGCCAATGACGCCTGGTTCATGCCCGTTGTGCAGAAGACCGGCCCCGATGGGTGCCTATACGTGCTCGATTGGTACGACCGGTACCACTGCTATCAGGACGCGAATCGCGATCCGGCCGGAATCGATCGTGGCAAAGGACGGCTGTACCGCATTCGCTACCAGAACTCCGCACGTGCCCCCGCGTTCGATCTCCGCACCGAAAGCGACGAACAGCTTTGCGCCAGGCTGCACAGCCCAAACGTCTTCTATCGTGGCATGGCACAGCGGCTGCTGGCTGAACGGGCTGACCCAGCGGCGCGCGATGCGCTCGAACGGTTGGTTCTGGACGATCAGACGCCGCGAAGCGCGCCGATGCATGCGCTGTGGGCGCTGATAGGAATGGGTCCGCTACCTGTCGATTTTCATAAGCAATTGCTGGCGCATACCGACCCGGCATTCCGTGCCTGGGGCGTGCGAGCCGCGGGAAACCAGGGTGAAATCGATCAAGCACTCGCAACGAAGATTGCCGCGCTCGCCGCCGATCCAGCGGCCGATGTTCGATTGCAGGTCGCGATCGCGGTGGGCAAGATTCCCAGCCTGGATGCGATGAGCATCCTGACAAACGTCCTCGCACGTTCGGCCGATGATCCGTTGATTCCGCGCGTGGGGTGGGGCAACCTGCACCCGCGTCTTGAAAAAGGTGCCGATCCGTTCTTCGCCGCGCTCGCACGCGGCGATCTACAGAAATCGCCGGCCCTGGCCATGATCGCGCCTCGCCTGTGCGAACGGTTGCTCGCCACTGACCAACTGCACGCGGCCGATATCGCCCGACTCATCGAATTGTGCCTGGTGCAGGCCGACAACCAGCCTGACTTCGCCGAGGCCACGGCCAAGTGCCTGGCGCTGGTGGCTGCGGAGATTCAAGACGGAGAGTTGCCGGCCGAAAGGGTCGACGGACTGCGAACAGCTTTCCAGCCGATCCTGCATCGCTTGCGACAGCGCCCCACCAACGATTCGTTGCACGTCGCGGCTGTCGTGCTTGCCGCATCTTGGCGCGATGCGACGGCCGTTGAATCGTGTCGGTCGATCCTGCGTTCGTCGCAGCATGGCGACTCAGCGCGCGAGCAGGCGTGCGCCTCGCTACTGGCGGCGCGCGACGAAAAATTGCTGGAAACAATCAAGCCGCTCTTCGGCGATCCGGATACAGCTTCAGACGACCTGCGGCGTCGTTTATTGGCACTGCTGGGACGAATCGATGACGAGGGCGTTGCAGACCTCGCCCTACAGGCATGGCCGCAATTGAGCCCGGAACTGCAAATCCAGGCGGCAGGGTTGCTCACGTCGCGCCCGGCGTGGGGGCGCAAGCTGTTGAAGGCGGTCGCGCAGGGCGAGGTCGATCGCACGGCGCTCAACGCCAATCACGCGCGTAAGCTCCTCACCGGCGGTGACGCCGCGCTGCGCGATGAAGTCACCCGCGTGTGGGGAACGGTCCGAATCGAGCGCAGCGCGAATCGCGAAAACGTCATTCGCCAGACGCGGCAACTCGTCCGCACCACCACGGGCAACGCCGCAACAGGCCGCGTAGTTTTTCAGAAAGTCTGCGGCACCTGTCACAAGATCTACGGCCAGGGCCAGGAAGTCGGCCCTGACCTGACCGGCAACGGGCGCGGTACTTTCGAGCAATTGCTATCGAACGTCTTCGACCCCAGCCTTGTGATCGGCGCCGCGTACCAGGCGCGCACCGTGGTCACGGCCGACGGCCGTATTCTGACCGGCTTGCTGGTCGAAGATAGTCCCCAGCGCGTCGTGCTCAAGCAACAGGGCGGAAAGCTCGAAACGATCCCGCGCTCGCAAATCGAAGAAATCGACACCAGCAAGCTTTCGCTGATGCCCGAGGAAATCGAAAAGCAGGTCACCCAGCAAGAATTGGCGGACCTGCTGACCTTTCTCGCGCTCGATCGGGCGCCGGACGATCCGAACGCCAAGTGGCTCTCAGGCTTCGACGGGCCCGCCGCGCGCGAACCGCAAGACCGCGCTGATTGATGCGGTTACTCAAAACGAGCCCTGCCCCGGCTGCCGCCGGAGGACCGACGGTCATCTCTTACCCGGTTAAGCATCGTTCGGCCGTTCAGCGTGGGTCGGATCACCCTGTCTCGCGGCTGGTATTTCGACGAACTTTTTTGCAGAAAGAAGCGCCAGCGGCTAGCTTTAAGCGCCGGAACTCTTTGTGCGACCGCGAGCCAAGGGAAAATCATGTCGACCGACTCGCCGGAACTCCCCTCGCTCGGGAGCACCGCGACCTCGTCCCCCGAAAGTCTTGCTCATCGGGGGCGCGAAAAATCTCTGCGGCAGGCGCGCTCACTGCTCATCATCATCGGGCTGCTCATGGTCGTCGTGTACGCGGTCACGACAATACGAATGCCGGAAGAGGTGCGTCAAGAAGCCATCAAGCTTCAAGAGCAAGGACAATTGATCACGCGCCAGGCGAGGGAAGCGATTGTTCGTATCAACCAGGTCATAGCGTGTGCTTTTGTTGCACTGGGAGTCATTTTCGTCGTCCTCGGTCTAGCGCTCAGATCGTATCCGGTGCCAATTGCGATCACGGCATTTGTTTTGTACCTGGCCGCGGTCGTCGTCACGGGGCTGATCGATCCTACAACCTTTGCGCGCGGCTTGCTCGTCAAGCTGATCGTGGCCGCCACGCTCGTGAAGGCGATTCTGGCAGCCGTCGCTTATCGGCGTGCGTTGCATGCTTCGACGATCGCCGAGCCGGTCTGAAAGGCATGGCCGAGTTTCCTTCGTAACTTGCCACCGTGGATCTCGCGTCCCCCTGCGATCCAGATCCCGTGTGGAATCGAGCCAGCGCGTCGGTTATGGTGCTATCTGCCGTAACCGCGGCGAAGCGGTGGCGATCAGCAGATCCGCCTCTCGACCGGCAAAACGATTTCCGAGATGGAAAAGCACACCATTGAAACTTTGGCGGAGTCAACGATGACGTATCGGCTGCTGAGAAATCTGCTCCTGACAACCACGTTCGCCATGATCTCTTCGCAAGCCTGCGCTGCGGAGCCGCCGCAGATTCTTCTCTGGCCGGAAGGCGCTCCCGGCGCCGTCGGTAAGGAAGATACCGACAATCCATGCATTTGGCTGCATCAGCCGCCGGCGGACAAAGCGGGAGGCGGCGCCGTAATCATTTGCCCCGGCGGTGGCTATCAGCACCTGGCCATGACCTACGAGGGGCACGAAGTCGCCGACTGGTTCAACGAATACGGTGTCACGGCGTTCGTGCTCCGCTATCGGTTGGCCCCGCGCTATCACCATCCGTCGCAAATCTCGGACGCGCAGCGCGCCATCCGCATCGTGCGAGCCCGGGCCAAGGAGTTCGGCATCGACCCGACGCGAATCGGCATTATGGGCTTCTCGGCTGGCGGTCATCTGGCATCGACGGCCGCCACGCATTTCGACGACGGTAAGGCCGACGCCCCCGATCCGATCGATCGCGTCAGCAGCCGCCCCGATTTCGCGATTCTGGCCTATCCGGTCATCACCTTGACGGGCGAATTCGCGCACGGTGGATCGCGCGACAACCTGTTAGGAAAAAATCCCGCGCCCGACCTCGTGGCTAGCCTCTGTAATCAGACGCAGGTCACCTCCCGCACGCCCCCCACGTTTCTGTTTCACACGGCCGCCGACAAACCGGTGCCGCCAGAGAACAGCATCCAGTTCTATGAGGCCATGCGAAAAGCGAATGTTCCCGGGGAGCTACATATCTACCAGGAAGGCCCGCACGGCGTGGGATTGGCTCGCAATCATCCAGTTCTGTCGACCTGGCCCGAGTGCCTGGCGACCTGGCTGGAAGAGCGCGGCATCCTGAAGAAAAAAGACTAGAGCGTGGACCGGGACGCAACGCGGTTTCGGCAGGCGTGCCTCGTTATAAGAATTGGCGGAACCATTGATGGACACGACTTCACCCTGGATCCTGGACGTCACGGATGCCACGTTTGATCGCGACGTTCTCGAGCGGTCGCACGAGCGGCCCGTGGTCATCGATTTTTGGGCTCCCTGGTGCGGCCCGTGCCGGCAACTCGGACCGCTGCTGGAGAAACTGGCCGAGGAATCGTCCGGCATATTCCTGCTGGCGAAGATCAACGTCGACCAAGCGCCGGGTATTGCCGGCGAGATGCGCGTGTCGTCAATCCCGGCGGTCTTTGCCGTGCGGCGCGGGCGGATGGTGAATCAATTCATCGGTGTATTGCCCGAGCCCGATTTACGCGCCTGGCTGGCCAAGCTCGAACCGACCGAGACCGAACGTCTGCTCGCCGAGGCCGAGTCGCTCGAAACTGATGATCCGGCAGCGGCCGAGGCGAAGCTCCGCACGGCCCTGGAGTTGGCTCCGCAGGATCGATTACTGCGCACCGCTTTGGCGCGAGTCCTCGAACGGCAGGATCGGTTCGACGAAGCCGAAGCCGAGATCGAACGCTTGGAAAAGGAGGGCTTCCTTGAATCCGAAGGAGAACAGATCAAAGCCCGTTGCCGCCTGCGTCAGGCCGCCCGCTTAGCGGGCAACGCTGCCGAATTAAAAGCGGCAGCCGACGCGGCGCCGCGCGACGCGGCCCTGCAGTTAAAGCTCGCCTATGCCCTGGCCGGGGACGGCGAATATGTCACGGCGCTGGACCACGCGCTGGCCGCCTTGCAATCCGATCGCAAAGGGCAAGGAGAAGCGGCCCGTCAATTCATGGTCGACGTCTTCCACGCCCTGGGACCGGACGATCCGATTACCGGCCAGTACCGTCGCAAGCTGTCGGCCGCACTATATTAATCGTGCAGCGGCAAATAAAACCCGGTGGTCGAGAACCGTCGCGCGGCGAGACGTATCACTCGATCTTATTGATTGCGAAATCTTTTGGCAGGAGTTCTTCCGATGGCCGGCGACTCAGGCTGGTATTACGCCCAGGATGGCAAGTCCGTAGGTCCTATGTCGCTCGACGAACTGGTTCGCAAGTTACCCACTGTTGGTGGCGCCGAGACGCTCGTTTACAGCCCCTCGACAACTGGTTGGCTTGAGGCGAGTCATATTCCCGCCATTGTTGATGCGCTGTGCGGCGCCGGAGCGCCGCCGGCGCCTCCCGTACACCGCCGCTCGGACGAAATCGATTACGAAATCTTCGGCCAGGAGATGCAGTACGTCGAGGTCACACTCGACCCAGGCGAGACGGTCATCGCCGAGCCGGGGGCCATGATGTACATGACCGCCGGCATTCAAATGGAAACGCTCTTCGGCGATCCTTCGAACCAAGGGGGCTTCTGGTCCAAGGTTGTTACCGCGGGCAAACGCGCTTTGACCGGCGAATCTCTGTTCATCACGACCTTCTCCAACGGCGCCAGCCAGCGCGAACACGTGGCATTTGCCGCGCCCTATCCCGGGAAGATTCTGCCGCTGCACCTCGATCAGCTCGGCGGTGAGTTGATCTGCCAGAAGGAATCCTTCATCTGCGCGGCGCGCGGCGTTCAAATCAACATCGCCTTCCAAAAACGCTTTGGCGTCGGGCTGTTCGGCGGAGAAGGCTTCATCATGCAGCGTCTCTTAGGGGACGGTATCGCGATGGTGCATGCCGGCGGCACCTTGATGCGCCGCACATTGGGCGCCGGAGAACAGCTACGGGTTGATACGGGCTGCCTGGTGGCGCTGGCGCCCAGCGTCGATTACGACATTCAATTCATCGGCGGGGTCAAAAACACGCTCTTCGGCGGCGAAGGGCTGTTCTTTGTTACACTCACAGGCCCCGGCGACATCTGGCTGCAATCGCTCCCCTTCTCACGTTTGGCGGGGCGAATCCTGGCGGCGGCGCCCGAACGCGGCGGCGGCCGGGACGAAGGTTCGGTGCTGGGTGGCCTGGGAAGAATGCTGGATGGGGACAACCGCTGAGGCCCAACTTGCCACTGTCTTGCACTTACAGTCACCACCCCGGCCCGTGCATTGCAGGCAAATAGGGCCGGAGCTAGAATTCAGCGATCGATGCCCGCCCCGATTACGGACAGTTCAGAGGCCCACCGCGTCAATCGCCTCGCGGCGTCGCGAGGTAGTATCCCCCACAGGGCATCTTGCCATGTAGCAATCGATCGATCTTCCCCGTTGCCGCGAGTCCAACTCGCCGACGGGCCCCTGAGTGCTTTGCGACGGCAGGCGCAAAGAGTTCTCGGGCGTGCATCGGTTCGAAATGCTTCTTTCGTGGATTCAGGTCGGCGCGACCGCAAGGGCTCAACGCGCGCCGCAAATAAGAAATGAACGATAGTTCGCGTGACAATCCAGCGGCCGCCTCTGACACGGCTGCCAACTCGTCATCGGGCCAATCCGCCGAAGCCAACGGTGACGTGAAGAAACTTGCCGCCGAGGCTCTCGCCGCCGAAGAGGCCGGCCCGCCAGCCGAAGGTGCCGGCGAGCCCGAAGGTCCCATCGTCACCACGATCGGGGCGCCGGCCGAGTCGGCCGTCCACAAGATACCCGAAAAGGTCAAGACGCTGCTGGTTGGCAAACCGCGTGATCTGGCCGATCAATCGGTATTCCAGCACGTCTCGCTCGTGGCGTTCCTGGCCTGGGTCGGACTGGGCGCCGACGGATTATCCAGTTCCTGTTACGGCCCGCCCGAGGCATTTGCGACGCTCAAAGAGCACGCCTTCCTGGCCATCTTCCTGTCGATGATGACGATCCTCACGGTCTTCGTCATCTCGGCCTGCTATCGGCACATCATCGAGGAATTTCCTAGCGGCGGCGGCGGCTACCTGGTGGCCTCGAAGCTGCTCGGTCCGCGCGTGGGAGTTGTTTCGGGCTGCGCACTATTGGTCGACTATGTGCTCACGGTCACGGTGTCGATTGCCGCGGCCGGGGACGCGCTGTTCGGCATCTCGCCCTTCAACCGGTTTCATAGCTGGAAACTCGAAGTCGAGCTCGCCGCGATCGTATTGCTGATCGTCTTGAATCTGCGCGGCATCAAGGAATCGGTTAAATTCCTGCTCCCCATCTTCATCGTATTCCTCATCACGCACGCCTTGCTGATTTTTGGCAGCCTCGGGCTGCACATGAGCGATGGCCTGGCCGTGGTTAATGAGGTGGCCGACGAGGTGCGGGTGAACCTCGACGGAGGCTTAGGCCTCATGGGCATGCTCGCCTTGCTCTTGCGAGCCTATACGATGGGCGCCGGTACCTATACCGGCATCGAGGCTGTCTCGAACAGCATGCCCGTCATGCGCGAGCCGCGCGTCGCAACTGCCAAGCGGACCATGAGCTATATGGCCTTTTCGCTGGCCATCACGGCCGGTGGGTTAATGATCGCTTACCTGCTACTGGGAGTGCGGCATAGCGAAGACCGCACCATGAACCAGATTCTCGCCGAACGTTTCGTCGCCGACGTCGGGCTGGGGGTGGGAGTTTCCGGATCGTCATTCGTATGGGTCACGATCCTGGCCGAGGCGCTGCTTTTGTTTGTCGCTGCCCAAGCCGGCTTTATCGACGGTCCGCGCGTGCTGGCCAACATGGCCCACGACTCCTGGATGCCGCACTGGTTTGCCAACCTCTCCGAGCGCCTGGCCACGCACAACGGTGTCGCCTTGATGGGTATCGCGGCGATCGTTGCGCTTGTATACACCGGCGGCGAGGTCACGGCGCTGGTGATCATGTATTCGATTAACGTGTTCCTGACGTTCTCGCTCTCCATGATCGGCATGGTCCGACATTGGTGGCAATTGCGCCACGAGCATCCCTGGTGGCGTCGCCGTATTGCCCTGTTCCTGTTCGGCGCCGTGATGTGCTTGTCGATTCTATCAGCCACGATCTACGAAAAGTTCGATGTCGGCGGATGGCGCACCCTCACGGTCACCGGACTATTAGTCGGCCTTTGCTTTTGGACGCGCAACCATTACGACACCGTGATCGCCAAGGTGCGACGCCTCGACGAGACGTTGGGACAGCTTTCCGCCCCCCCCAATGCCACCGCCGGAGATGTCGATCCGAAACTGCCGACGGCTGTGATCCTGGTGGGTGGCTATAGCGGGCTGGGCGTACACACGCTGTTGAATGCCGTGCGATTCGCTCCCGGCCATTTCAAGAACATGGTCTTCATCTCCGTGGCGGTGGTCGACTCGGGCAACTTCAAAGGGGCTGCCGCGCTCGAAGACCTGCGTCAGCACACTGAAGACTCCTTGGCCAAGTATGTGGACCTGGCCCGCCGCCTGGGCATGCCGGCCACCAGCTACATGACAATCGGTACCGAACCGGTCCACGAACTCGAGCAGCTTTGCCTGTCAATCGCCAAGCAGTACCCCAAGGTCGTTTTCTTCGCCGGTCAGCTCCTTTTCGAGCAAGACACCTGGTACCACCGGCTGCTGCACAATCAAACCGCGTTTTCTTTGCAGCGGCGCCTGCAATGGGTCGGACTCCCCATGGTCATTCTGCCGACCCGCGTCCGCTGAACGAAAAGGGACGACGATCGTCGTCGGCTGGTGCTCTCCCGCAAGGTGCGCTGGCGATTGACCTACGATCCACTCGGCGCCGCCGTTGCCCACCTCACCTCCGGCCCTTTTTGCGCCCGCAATGCGTCGCGACGGGCCAAAGACTTGAGCGTCGACCTGTCAAACTGCGCAATTCGCGAAATTTACGGCTGAATCTCGGGTGCGAAACTCTACCGATTGCGAAGAAATTTCAGGTTGTAGGGGGCGAAATGCCGACCATACATGGCAAGCCACCGTGTACGCACGCTGGTTGTCGAGTCGGTCTACGGCCGCTGGGCTCGCAAAGGTGATTCGGGCGCACCGCGACTGCCAGCACAACGACCGGCTCCCGGAACAGATTACAGGCTCCAGGCCCCAGGAGGGTCCTGCGCGGATCACCAGTCGCGAACGGCGTCGCCTGACGGCCAGTCGCGCAAGACGTGCAGGAATCTAAAACTATGAAGGCGACGTTTCGGTTTATTGCCGCGATGCTTCTGGCTGGCGCCCTCGCGCCGACAAGCGTGGCATGGGCACAGTCCTATGCAGACGAACAAGCTCCGCCCCGCACGCGACGACCGGTAGCCTACGAAGAGGACTACGGTGATGAGTATGCGCCGGCGCCCCGCCCGGCCCGCCAGCCCGGCGCTAAGCGCCCGCCAGCCCGGACGGCGCCGCGCACCTGGGAGCCCGCCCAGCCCCGACCGGCACCGGGAGATAATCGCTTTGGCGTGCAGCGCGCCGGCTACTCCGATGCGCCCGGCGCCTACTACAACAAGCGACCGACTGGCGGTTCGCAGCGCGCCAGCCGCCCCACGGCCTCACGCGTTGTTTATCAGGCCGACGACCAACCATTCGATCTGCCCGTCAATCCACCACCGGCCGAGGAACCAGCTTACGAGCCCGTGCCGCGCCGCGCGGCGCCGCCCCAATCGCAGTCGAATAGCTTGCCTCCGCCCCGACGCGCGGCCCCCTCAAGCCCGCCGCAGCGCGCCAGCAGTCCGGCCCCGGTAATGGATGGCCAAGACAGCTTCTACGACGACAGTTTTGGATATGAAGGCGGTTTCGAGGATGGCTCCGGCTTCGGCCAGTTCGATGATTTCTCCGGCGATTGCTGCGATCCTTGCGGCGATCCCTGTCGTGGTCCCGTGTACGTTCGTGGTGAATACCTGTTGTGGTGGCTGACCGGCGACAGCTTGCCGCCGCTCGTGACGACCAGCCCCAATTCGACAGCGCCGGCCCTGGCGGGCGTGCTGGGTCAGTCGACGACATCAAACCTTTTCGGCGGCGAAGCCGTGAATAATAACGGCCGCTCCGGAGCACGCATCGCGGCCGGCTGGTGGTTCAGTCCCACCGAGCGTATCGAAGCTGAAGTCTTCGGTCTGGGAGGCCAGACCGCGGGCTACGAAAAAGCTTCGAACGGCGGCATGATTCTCGCTCGTCCGTTCTTTAACCTCTCGACCGGCGCCAACGCCAGCGAGCTACTCTCCTATCCCGGCGAGTTTTCCGGCGGCGTCAACATTCGTGAAACGAGCAATTTCGTCGGGGCCGGCTTGCACTTCATGCGGGCTCTCTCGTACGACGTCTCACCAGCCGGATTCAAACGCCGGTTCGACCTGCTGTACGGCTTTCGCTACCTCGGCCTGTACGAGAATCTGACCGCTGATACCAACGTCTCGGCCGGAGGAGCCTCGCTGTATCAGACCGACGGGTTTAAGACCTCGAACAGCTTCTATGGCGGCAACATCGGCGCGTCGATGGAAGCCAGCCGCGGCCGCTGGACCTTGCTGACCATCGGCCGGCTCGGCTTGGGCGGCACCTCGGAGCGCGTCACGATCTCTGGCAGATCGGTTGCGACGTCAGGCAGTAGCACGCCTGTGACAAGCTCCGGCGGACTGCTGGCCATGCCGACCAACATCGGAACGTACGGCAACGTTGGCTTTGCCGTGGTACCGCAATTGGAAACGAAGTTGACTTTCGTCCTGACGCCGTCGATCCGACTCAATGTTGGTTATGACATCATGTACTGGAGTCGTGTCGCTCGACCGGGTCAGCAAATCAGCCCGTACGTCAATCCCTCGCAATCGCAAGGGAGACCGCTCAGCGGAACACCAGGACCCGTCTTCGGCTTTCGCGAGACATCACTGCTCGTACAAGGCTTGAGCACCGGCCTGGAATTCCGCTTCTAAATCACCGATCACTACGAAATCGGCGCGGCGACGGTGATCGCAACACTGCTGGTGACGCTGCTGCTGACCAGCGAGTCGTTGACCAACAGAGCCAGCGAATCCGAACCTGAATAGCCACTGTTGGGCGTGTAGGTCAGGCCTTCGGCGTCGGCCAGCGTGGCATTGATCGCGGCCAGGGGCGCCGTAACCGTCACCGTGCCCGTACCGTTACCGGTCACTTGGGTTGCGGTGATCCCGCTGCTGATGCCCGTCGACAATGACACGATGCCGTTCGTAACGGACAGCGTGAAGGTCACGTTCGTCGCGTCCGGCAGCGAAGGATCGGTTAGCACGATGTTCGTGATTGCCAGGCTGCTGTTCTCACCCACGGTTTGGGCAGCAGGCGTCGCGATAAACAGCGGTCCAGCGACGAGGGTCGCAACATTGACCGGGCTAGGAGCGTTGCCCGCCAGGTCAGCGACGCTGAGGACTATCGTGTCGTTGCCCGAGAAGGCATCGACGGGCTTGTAGGTCAATCCCGCGGCATCGGCCAGCGTGGCACTGATCGCGTCCAAGGGGGCCATGATCGTCACGCTATCGCTGCCATTCCCTGTAATTTGGCTGGCCGTCAGGCCGCCGCTCACGCTCGTCGACAAATTCAGCGTGCCGCTGGTGGCGGTCAGGGTCAAAGTGACGTCGCTCATGGCTGGAATTCCGGGATCGGCGATCACAACTCCGCTGATGACCTTGCTGCCGTTGATCGTCAGCACTTGCGTATCACTCGGTGCCAGGATCGACAGTGATCCAAAGACGGCCACCGAGACATTCGCAGTCGCTTGGACCCCAATCGTATCGTCGGCCGTGAGGGCTACGGTGTCCGAGCCGGTGAAGCCTTCGTTGGCCGTGTAGCTCACGCCGTTAGCATCGGCGAGCGTGGCCGTAATGGCGGCCAAGGGAGCGGTGATCGTAATGTTCCCGGTGCCGTTGCCGATAATCTGACCGGCGGTAATGCCACCGTTAACCGCGGTCGAGACGGAAATCGTGCCGTTGGTCGTGGCGAACGTCAGCGTCACGGGGCTGGTTGCCGGCAAATTCGGGTCGCCGAGCACGATGTTGCTAATCCCCTTGCTGCCCACGGCCGGCGCGGACAGCGTATCCGCTGGCGCCGAGAGAGAAACCGGCCCGACAACTGCCAGGGCGACGTCGACCGTGACATCGTGCGCCAGTGCATCCGTGCCATTCAGGGCCAATGTATCAGGTCCGGCATAACCGGTGGTCGGCGTGTAAGTCAGGCCGGCCGGGTCCGCCAGCGTGGCGTTGATCGCGGCCACCGGTGCCGTGATCGTCACGGTGCCGCTGCCGTTGTCCGTCACCTGACCAGCCGTTAATCCGTTCGTGACCGTCGTCGACAAATCCAGCTTGCCATTCGTCACGGTTAACTTCAGCGTCACGTTGCCCGACTGCAACGACGGATCACCCAAAACCACATCGCTGATTACCTTGCTGCTATTCGCGGCCAGCGTTTGCGTATCCACAGGCACTTTGATGGCCAGCGGATCCGCGACAATCATCGCGACACTCGCGGTTGTTGCGTTACCCACCACGTCCGTCGCCGTCAGCGACAGGGCATCGGCTCCGCCAAATTCAGTGTTTGGCGTGTAAGTCAGGCCATTCGCGTCATGCAATGTCGCGTTGATCGCGGCCAAGGGGGCCGTGATCGTCACGCTGCCTGTGCCGTTAGTCGACACCTGAGCCGCGGTCAGACCACCGTTGACCGCCGTCGACAAGGCAATCGTGCCGTTGGTCACACCGAGCGTCAGTGTGACGTTGCTCGTTGCCGGCAACGAAGGATCGGCCAGCGAGATGCCACTTAGCACCTGGGCGACGTTCGTTGTGACCGACAGCGTGTTGCTCGGAGCGTTGATCGCCACCGGACCGGCTATTGCCAACGTCACATTGGTGGTCACGTTATGCGACAACGAGTCCGTGGCCGTGAAGACCAGAGTGTCGGCTCCCGCGAAACCATGATTGGCGGCGTACGTCAGACCATTTGCGTCGGCCAACGTCGCATTGATAGCAGCTAGAGGAGCCGTGATCGACACGCTGCCTGTGCCATTGCCGGTTATTTGCCCTGCCGTTAGACCGCTGGTTACCGCCGTCGACAAGTTCACGATGCCATTGGTCGCAGTCAGTGTCAGCGTGACATCGCTTGCCGCAGGCAATGTCGGATCAGTCAGCGACACGCCACTGATGACCTTGCTGCCGTTGATGGCCAGCAATTGCGTGTCGGTCGGGGCCGTGATCGACAGCGGCGCTACAACATTGAGTGCGACATTTTTGCTGATCGTATTCCCGAACAGATCCGTGCCGGTCAGCACCAGCGTATCGGGCCCGGTGAAGTCCGCATTTGCCGTGTAAGTCAAACCAGCGGGGTCCCCGAGCGTCGCACTAATGGCAGCCAACGGGGCCGTGACCGTCACAAAGCCGGACCCATTATTGCTGATTTGATCCGCCGTGAGGCCGCCGGTCACTGCGGTCGACAGGGCCACCGTGCCATTGTTGACGTTCAGTGTTAGCGTGACATTGCTGGTCGCTGGTAGCGATGGATCGCTCAGCGAGATACCGCTCACCACCAGGCTGCCCCCCTGCGGTACCACGAGTTCGTCTGTCGGCACCGTCATCGACAGCGGCCCAGCCACCTGGATCGCGACGTTAGTAGTGCCGCTGCTGTTGCTCAGCGAGTCGGTAGCGGACAGGGCCAGGGTATCGTCACCGACGTAACCCGTGTTCGGCTTATAAGTCAGCCCACTGATAGCGGCGAGCGTCGTGTTGATCGCTGCCAAGGGAGCCGTGATTATCACACTGCCCGTGCCATTGGTCGTACCCGTGACTTGCGATGCGGTGATGCCGCCGCTGACAGTGGTCGACAACAAGATGGTGCCGTTCGTCGCAGTGAGTACCAGCGTGACCGTTCCACTGCTGGACAACGACGGATCGGAGACCACGATGCCACTCACAGCCTTAGTGCTATTGATGGCCACCAACTGCGTGTCGGAAGGGGCTGCGATCGACAGCGCCCCGGTAACGTTGATCGTGATCGTCGCGGTGTTAGTGTTCGACAGCGAATCCGTAGCCGTTAGGCCGATCGAATCGGCGCCGCTGTAGCCGCTCGTCGGGGCGTAGGTCAGACCAGCCGCATCAGCCAGCGTGGCATTGATCGCGGCCAAGGGGGCGATAATCGTCACAGCGCCCGTACCGTTACCGGTAACTTGCGCGGTCGTGATACCACCGGTCACAGCGGTGGACAGCGTCACCGTGCCGTGGGTCGCGGTCAAATTCACCGTGACATTTCCCGTTGCCGGGAAAGAAGGATCCGCCAGCAGGACGCCACTCACAACCTTGCTGCCGTTGACCGCGACGGATTGCGTATCGCTGGGGGCAGTAATCGCGAGCGGACCCGCGACCGTGACCGTGATGCTGGCCGTATTCGTGTTTCCAAACGTATCGTTGGCGGCAAATGCCACCGTATCTGTGCCGGCAAATCCGCTGGTGGGTGTATACGTCGCCCCGTTCGCGGCAGTCAGCGTGGCACTGATCGCGGCCAAAGGAGCCGTGATCGTAACGCTGCCGGTGCCGTTGCCGGTAATCTGCGAGGTGGTCAGACCATTCGTGACCGTCGTTGACAATGTGACGGTGCCATGCGCGGCTGAAACCACAACCGTCACATTGCTGGTTGTGGGCAGCGACGGATCGGCGTAGGCAATGCCTGAGAGCACCAGAGGGCTGTTGACGGCGACCGACTGGGCATTGGTCCCCAGCGTGCTCGACAGCGGACCAGCGACGGTGATCGAGACGCTCGCCGTGGCGCTCGTGCTCAAAGTATCGCTGGCCGAGAGGGCCAACGTGTCCCCGCCCACAAAACCACTGGTGGGCGTATAGGTCAGGCCGGCCGCGTCGGCTAGCGTGGCGTTGATCGCAGCCAAGGAAGCCGTGACGGTTACGCTGCCCGAGCTGTTGTTCGTGACCTGAGACGTCGTGACGCCGCCCGTGACCGAGGTCGACAGGGCGACCGTTCCGTGGGTAGCGGTCAAGGTCAGCGTGACAGTGCCGGTCGAAGTGAGCGCCGGGTCCGCGATCGTGACACCAGTTATCACCTTGGGCGTGTTGATCCCCACCGACTGCGAGGTGCTCGGAGCGGCAATCGACAGCTTGGCAGTTGCCGAAACCGTGACCGTCGCCGTGCCGTGATTGCCCGCCACGTCGGTGCTCGACAGACCCAGCGTGTCGGTTCCGGTAAAGCCGCTGTTGGCCGTGTAAGTCAAACCACTCGCACCGGCTAGCGTGGCATTGATCGCGGCCAAGGGGGCCGTGATCGTCACGCTGGCGGTGCCATTACCGGTTACTTGCGTGGACGTAATACCGCCACTGATGGCCGTCGAAAGAGCGACGGTGCCATTCGAGGCCGTCAAGGTCAACGTGACATTGCTGGTCGAGGGAAGCGCTGGATCGGCGATCGAGACACCGGTGATAACGGCGCTACCACTCGCTGCCGACTGCGTGCCCGAAGGTGCGGTAATCGCGAGCGGACCGACGATCGACACCGGCACAGTTTTGGTCGTGGTCTGCGCGACGCCGGACGCCGTATTGGCCAGGTCACTGAGGGTGATGCCCAACGTGTCAGTGCCGGTGAATCCGCTGGTCGGCGTGAAGGTCACACCCGCGGTCGCCGCCAACGTGGCATTAATCGCGGCGAGCGGCGCGTTGATCGTGACGTTCGCCGTGCCATTGTTCGTGATCTGAGCGGCGGTGATCCCGCCACTGACGCTGGTCGACAAGTTAATGGTTCCATGCGCGGCGGCCAGGTTCAGCTGGACGTTGCCGCTGGCATTGGTCAACGCGCTATCTGCTATCGACAGCCCAGTGACATTCGATGTAGACCCGGTCGGCACGATGGCCGAACTGCTGGCACTAGTAATGACCGGCGCGGCGATGACATGCAGCGCCACGCTGGCGTTACCGGTTTGCTGCGTGCCCGTGGTCGTGTTACCCAAGTCATTGACCGTGACGCCAAGCGTATCGTTTCCGTTGAAGGTCGACGTGGGTGTGTAGGTCAGACCGTTCGGGTCGGCCAGCATGGCATTAATCGCCGATAGCGGAGCCGTGATGGTAACCGTCGTGGTGCCCGATCCCGTCACCTGCGAGGTGGTCACGCCACCGGAGACCGTCGTCGAAACGGCGAGCGTACCACTGGCGACCGACAAGGTGACGGTTACATTGCTGCTGGACGACGAGAGTGCAGAATCGCTCACCGACAGCCCCGTGACGACCTTCGATCCGGCTTGATTCAGATTGAAGGCCGCGGTTACCACATTGACAACCGGTGCCGGCACCTGGCCCGAGATGCCAACAGGCGCCGTGGTCGAGACGCCGGCATCGGCATAGGACTTGGCAATGTAATTCACCAGCGTCTGCACCGGCGTGGGCGAGGTATTCAAGAACATGTCGAGCGTGACGAAGTGAGGATCGAGCGCGTCCTCGGCAAAGTTGTAGCCCGTACCCGCCGCGCCGGCGGCGATCGTGATCGAGGAGATCACGTCTTTGCCCTGCAGCGTTCCCGACAGGCTGCCCACCGTGGCGGCGCCATCGACCAGGTCAGCAGGCGCGATCTTCGTCAGGGTGTAAGTGCCAGCCGGCAACGAATTGAATTGGAACGATCCGTTGCTGGCGGTCTTTATAGCCAGAGGTCCAATCGCGTTGTTCTGCGAGTCCGTCCCCTGCAGGATCAGAATGACGCCGCCCAGCCCGGACTCGCTCGCATCGAGCTGACCGTTGAGATTGCCATCCAGGTAGACCATGCCCGAAATACTTGAATTGCTTGCCCCCAACACAGTCAACGTGAGACTCTGCGTGGCGGTGTTCGAGAACGGATCGCTACCCGAAATGCTCAGCGCGTCCGAACCGCTGAAGCCAGTCGTTGGGGTGTAGGTCAGCCCGGTCGCAGCAGCGAGCGTAGCGACGATCGCGGCCAAGGGTCCGGTGATCGTGACACTGGCCGTGCCATTGCCCGTAATCTGACTGCTGGTCAAACCATTCGTGACCGTGGTCGACAGCGTGATGACGCCGTGTGTCACGGCCAGCGTTAGCGTAACGTTGCTGGTTGTCGGTAGCGACGGATCGGCAACCGATAGTCCCGTGATCGCCAGCGGCGTGTTCAGCTTGACGGTCGGCGTTGCCGGGATCGTAACCGACAGCGGCCCCACGACGGCCAACGACACACTCGCCGTGTTCGTGTTGCTGACCGGATCGGTAGCCGTAAGGCTTACAGAGTCCGAGCCGGCGAATCCGCTGATGGCCTTGTAAACCAGGCCGTTCGCCGCGGCTAGCGTCGCATTGATCGCCGCCAACGGAGCGGTAATCGTCAGGTTGCTGGTGCCATTGCCCGAAATCTGCGCCGCGGTCAGGCCGCCGGTGACATTGGTCAATAGCGTGAGGGTGCCATGAGCGGCCGAAAGGTTCACCGTCACATTGCTCGTCGAGGGCAGTGAACTATCGGTGAGCGAAATCCCGGTGATCGAGGAGTTGGCAGAGCTTCCGATCGTCGACGTGCCGGAGGGAACGGTCACTGTTACCGGTCCAATCGCCGTCGCCGAGAAGCTGGCCGTGTTGCTGTTGTTATGCGTGTCGTTGGCCGACAGACCAATCGTATCGGTGCCGTTGAACCCGGTGGTCGGCGCGTAGGTCAGTCCGGCCGCCGCCGCCAGCGTAGCGTTAATGGCAGCCAAGGGTGCCGTGATCGTGACGTTGCTGGTGCCATTGCCCGTGATTTGGCCCGCCGTGAGTCCACTGGTGATGCTGGTCGAGAGCGTCAGCGTGCCATGGCCAGCATTCAAAACGAGCGTAACGTTGTCCGTCGACGACAGGCCCGGATCGGTTACCGAAATCGAGGTGATAGCGACCGAGCCATTGGTCTTGAGCGTCGGCGGCGTCGAGGGGACGTTGATCGTCACCGGCCCAAAGACCGAGAGCGGCGTGTTGGTCGGAGTTGCCGTGTTGCCCGCGTCGTCGTGAGCTTGAATCTTGAGTGTGTCGGCTCCAGCAGTCGTGCCCGCGTAGGTCAGCCCATTGGCCGCCGCCAGCGTGGCGTTGATCGCGGCCAGCGGAGCCGTGATCGTAACACTACCGGTGCCGTTGCCAGTAATCTGCGAGGCGGTGAGGCCGCCGCTGATCGACGTGGATAGTGCCACGGTCCCCAGCGTCGTTGTGAGCGTCACGGTGACGTTGCTGGTGGTCGGCAACGACGGGTCGGCAAGTGTGGCGCCGGTGATCGCCACACTCGATCCGGTCGTCAGCGTCTGCGACGTGGGGGCGGTAATCGAGAGTGGGCCGACAATCGTGACCGCTGTGCTGGCCGAGGCCTGACTCTCGAGCGTATCGGACGCCGCGAACGTGACCGTGTCCGCACCACCGGCCGTCGACGTGTACGTCAGGCCGTTGGCCGCCGCGAGCGTGGCATTGATCGCGGCCAAGGTCCCCGTGACCGTCACGGTGCCGGTACCGTTGCCAGTCACTTGGCTGGTCGTCAGACCTCCTGAAACAGCAGTCGAAAGCAAAATATTGCCGTTGGTCGCCGTCAGATTTACGGTGACAGTCCCACTGGCCGACAGCGCCGGATCCGTGATCGAAACGCCCGTCAGCGCCAGCGCAGTGCTCGCCGTTCCTAGTTGCGAAGCCGGCGCGTTGACCGCCAGTCCTACGGCGATCGAAGCACTTCCCGTGGCCGTATTGTCCGCCGGATCGCTGACCGTCATGGCGATGGCATCCGAGCCGTTGAAGCTCGCAGTCGAAACGTAGGTCAGCCCGCTCGCATTGGCTAAGGTGTTGTTGATGGCATTCACGGGTGCGGTGATGGTCACGCTGCTGGTGCCATTGCCCGAAATTTGGCCGTCTACCAAGCCCAACGAAACTGCGGTCGAAAAAGTCAACGAACCATGGGCAACACTAAACGTCATCGTCACGGCGGACTGGCTTGAGAGGCCAGGATCGCTTAACGAAATTCCGGATATGGACGCCGAGCCACCGCTTATCGCGGTTTGAGTCTGCGGCGTAGTCAGAGTGATCGGCCCGATCACGACGTACGAAATCGATGTTGATGGGCTGTTCGCAGCGGTGTCGCTGGCCGTGATTGCAACCGTGTCGTCACCGCTGAAGCCGGTGTGAGGCGTGTAGGTCAGGCCGTTGGCATCCGCCAGCGTGGCGTTGATCGCGGCCAGCGGCGCGATGATGGTAACGCTACCGGTACCATTCGTCGTGATCTGGGCCGCGGTCAGGCCGGCCGTGACCGCCGTGCTGAGATTGATGATTCCGTTCTGCACGGCGAACGTCAGCGTGACGTTATCGGTTGCCGGCAATCCGGTGTCGTCGAGAGAAACGCCCGTGATATGCTGCACGGTGTTGGCCTGCACCAGGCCATTCGTGGGACCGTTAATGGACAACGGACCGATCACGCTAACACCAACCGTGCTGGTGCCGCTGCTGGTCAACTGATCGTTGGCCGTGATCGTGATGGTATCCGGACCGTCGTAGTCGTTCGCCGAGCGATAGAGCAGGCCACCGGTGCCCGCGAGCGTGGCGTTGACCTGCGCCAAGGTTCCGGCGATCGTGACAGTCGCCGTGTTATTGCCCGTGATGCCCGAGCTAGATACGCCGCCGGTTATCGTCGAGCCGACCTTAATCGTGCCGTGCGTGGCGGCAATCGTCAGCGTAATCGTATCGGTCGAGGGGAGTGCCGCATCGGTGATCGAAACGCCGGTGATCGCGAAATTGGTCCCCGACGGTGCCTTGATCGTCGTCGGAGCCGTGATCGACAGTCCGACGGTAACGGTGAAGTCGTTGTCGGTCGAATTGCTCCCATCCGAGGCATGCAGTTGCACGGTGTCCGTGCCACTGAATGACGAAGTCGGCGCGTAGGTGACGCCGTTGGCGTCGGCCAGCGTGGCATTGATCTGGGCCTGCGTCGCGTTGACACTGACAGTGCCAGTGCCATTACCCGTGACTTCGGCGCTCGTGATGCCGTTCGGAATATTTGTCGCCAGCGTAATCGTGCCGCTTTGAGGCTTGAACGTGAACGCCACATTGTTAGCAGCGGGTAGGGCGGGGTCCGAGATCGATAGTCCCGCAATCGCTAGTCCGGCACCCATCGCGGTCGCAAGCGACGACGACGGCACATTGATCAGAATACTGGACAAGACCGCCAGGGAAACAGAGTTGGTATTCGTGTTGCCAGCCGAATCACTGGCGGTGATCGATAAGCTGTCCGATCCACCAAAGCTGGCAGACGGCGTGTAAGTAATGCCGCTCGTGGCTGCCAAGGTGGCGTTGATCGCGGCCAAGGGAGCAGTGATCGTCACGCTGCCGGTGCCATTACCAGTTACCTGCGAACTGGTAATTCCGGCGGTCGTGCTTGTCGAGAAGTTGATCGTGCCGTGAGCCACCGCGAACGTCGCCGTGACATTGCTCGTCGTCGACAAACCAGGGTCAGTGATCGACAACCCCGTCACACCCAACGAGCTGCCAGCCGTGACCTGTTGTGTGGTGCCGTCAGTCTGTACCGTGATCGGTCCGGCGACGGTCAACGTAAAATCTTGCGCGTCGCGCAGACCACTACTCGAATCGTCGGCGTGCGCCACCAGATTCAACGTTCCGGTGAAGCCCGCCTTGGGCGTTAACGTCACCGTCGCCGTGTTGCCCGTGCCGGGCGCGATCGTCACGGTGACATTCGCCGGCGTGGCATAGGGAGCCTGCCCGAACGGGTTCTGGTCGCCGATGTTGAAGGTTGCGGTGCCACCGTTAGTGTCACTGGCCGTGATCTGGAACGTAATCGCCTTGCCGGCTTGCGTGGTCAGATTGCTGACGGCTCCCAGCAGGACCTGTGGTTCCTGGGTCGGCGGCGCCGGCGCGATCACGTTGACATTAAATGTCTGCTGCGCCGAAGTACTGTCCGACCCCGCTCCCGTGACCGTGATCGTGGCATTGCCAGTGAACCCAGGCGCTTCCGAGATTTGCAGCACGCCGTTTTGTGTGTCGTTCTGTACGATCGAGGCCGAAGTGATCGTGACCGGAGTATTGGCGATGTTCACGCCACTACTCGAATGCGTCTGAACGTTGAGAATCTTATTGTAGATATCCTGCCCTTTGAGCAACTGCCCGAAGATCGTGTAACCGAAATTCAGCGCCTGCGGCTCGGCCGACAAAGGCTGGGTCGGGCCCGTAAGGAAGAATTCGCTCGAAGCAACGTGGGCGCTGGTGGCCGCCATCGCCAGCAGGCCCGGCGAATTAAATGCGATGTTGGCGTTGTACTCGTTGGGCACCGTCGCCACGCTGGGCGGGTTCGATTCTTCGCTAATGCCGCCCTGAATCAATTGGAACGAGCTCGAGGTCTCCATGCGGTAGAAGGACGAGTTCGTATAAACGCCGTTGTTCACATTGGCGATGATCGCGGCGACCGTCTGCGGCGCGAGATTCTCGAACAACTGGAAGACCAACTGGCCGCTAAAGCTTGCGCCGGTCGAGTCAGTCCCGGTGACGTTCATAATCAGCTCGGGATTGCCCGTCAGCACGCTCACCTGCACGTTGGGATTGCTGCTGGTGGCCGAGTAGGTAATCGTATTTCCGGTATCGCTACCCACCAGCGGGACGTACAGGTCCTTGCCCGACGGCGTGTTGTACGCCGAGTTGGGGTCAGGCCCCGTGATGGGATTGACCGTGACGGTCAGCAGTTGGCGTTGCTCGAGAGGCTCGAAGTGCAGGCCGCGCACCGACAGCGACAACCGGCGCGGAGCGCTCCGCTTCTTGTTTCTCTTGGCCCGTTTACCGCCAAAGCCGAAGAAACCCATGAACTAGCCTCTCTCTGTTGCGACTCGAAGGAGCACAGACGCGGCGAATTGGTGCCTACGTTCCGCCCTACAAGCCTCTGAAAAAAAATCAAGGAGCTACTGCCAACGAATCCGCTTGATAAAGCCGCGCGTCATTTGCGGAAGCGGTCGGCCGGACGCAATTGTCCGGTGCCAGTGCCGAAAACCCTCTCGGCCCTGGCATAGCTGCCCAGGTAAGGCGTTCCGGCCGTAGCCGGTAGACCCCGATCCTCTCGACCTGCGACTGCCGAATCTTCATCGCCAAGTTGCAAAAGCAAATGTTGCGCCGGCTTGTGGCGCGACCGAGGACGCCCTGTTCCCAGGCGCCACGACCGCGATTACTGTTCCGTGTCGAGAAGAGTAATTCATGCTAACCAGACGTTGCACGGGCGTCTATTGTTCAGTCACTAACGCCCGAAAAAAACCGCCGTTCAGTCGAATCTGCCCGGGTTGCAAGGCGTTTCGCCCGACTCGACGCCAGAAAAAATCGGGCAGCCGAGGGGACGGAACTCGCCACCCCGCAAGGATGTTGCGATTCGGCATCATTCCCGATGCCAGTTCGCGACAGGCGCCGGCGTGAACCCGACGGCATAAGCCGACCGACAATTACTTTTTCATCGCCTACCAGCCGGCGGGGAGGTCAATCGTGACCAGGAGCGACGTCGGATTGTTAGAAATATGTTCGATGCGAAACGGGCGGCGATCGAACAAAGCGGGCATGGGGTAAATGTCCCACCCAGTTCCGCTGCGACGAGCAAGTCACCGGCGCTGGCAAATACGGACAACTTCAGCTCGTGATCTGTTTCACGGCGTCTCCTGCCAGGCGTGCCAACCGCCCGTGGCCTGAACTGAGCGTCCGCAACGGCGCGAGAGCCGCACTGGCCGCAGGGCCGATCTGCCCGAGCGCCCATGCGGCCCGCTCGCGCACGGCACCTTCACGGTGACGCTCAAGCGCCTCGACTAGCGCCGCCACGGCCGGCGCCGCGTCGGCGTGCAGTCGCCCCAACAGCGTGGCAGCCCAGTAGGCGACATCCAATTCCGTCCGTTTGAGGAGCGCTATGAGCGCTGGCACATCGGTCGCTTGGGGCGCGCCCAGTCCCTCGAGCGCCGCGGTCACCCATTCGCGCATCGATTCGTCGGCAGCGCAAGCTTCAACCAATGGCACGGCCGCCTTTTGCGCATCTTCACCCAACTGCGCCAGTTGTTGGGCCGCGGCTGCCTGGGCCTTCGTGTCTTTCGAACGCAGGGCACCGATCATTGCCGCCAGGTCCGCCGTCATGAATCACCTCTGCAGGTAATGAATTCCCGCGAAAAAGGTTCGTAGCATTGCGAAGCCATCCCGCCCGCCCCCCCCAGCTTCCAGCAATTCCGATAGGCTAGCACGGGAAAGAATATATTTCGCATACTGGTTCGTGCCGATACATCTTTCAGAATCGATAAGATCAACGCCGGCGTCGACACGTGCGGCGCCGGTCGAGGCGTCAGCATACTGCAAGGAACTTCGCAGCGGAAAGTCGGGTTATGGATATCCGAAACTGGCGAGTGCGAACGACGCTTTTGTGGGCGGTCATCGCACTGATTTTTGCGCTATGGGAATTCACGATTCCCGCGCTCGACGACAGCGACGACTCGCCTGAGCATTCTCTCAATCGGCCGCGCATCGCGACCCGCCTGCGCACGGGCGATACCTTGCGTCGTTAATCGGGTAGCACCGATTCGCGTCCGCACCGGCGATTTCTTCGAATCGCGTTCTGTCACTTTGCCAAGAGTCGCCGCCGCTTCGTGGGCATCGATCGCGGCCTGGTTTCGCGCGGCCGCGCTTCGTCTTGCTACAATGCCCCCCAGACTGCCGCGGCTTCGACCCTTCGCGCCCTTTGCCACGTGACATCAAACGACATTCCTTCCGACGCGAACACCCCACCCGCCGCGGGCGCGCAGCCCCAGCGGCGGTTGTCGCTGTTCGATACCACGTCGATGATCGTCGGCATCATCATCGGCTCAGGGCTGTACGAAACCACGCCTGTCATTGCGGGCAATGTGCCGAGTGCCGTGTGGTTGATCCTGGGTTGGCTGCTGGGAGCCCTGTTTTCGCTCGTGGGCTCACTGTGCTATGCCGAATTGGCCACAACCTATCCGGCCGACGGCGGTGACTATGTCTATCTCACGCGTGCCTTCGGCCGGGCGTTGGGCTTCCTCTTCGCCTGGGCCCAACTGTGGGTGATTCGCCCCGGCTCGATCGGCGCCATGACCTATGTCTTCGGACGGTATGCCACGCAGCTGGTTTCGCTGGGGCCCTATTCGTTCACGATCTATGCCGCCGGTGCGGTGCTTGTCATCAGCGGCATCAATATTCTCGGCGTCCGTGAAGGAAAATGGACGCAGAACGCGCTAACCTCGGCCAAACTGCTGGGATTATCGATCGTCATGATCGTCGGCTTGACGTGCCGCGCTCCGCTCGAACAGGCGCCACCGGCTCTCGAAGAAGCGCCCAATTACAACGTGGGCCTGGCGTTGATCCTGGTCGTCTTCACCTACGGAGGCTGGAACGATATTGCCTACGCCGCGGCCGAGGTTCGCAATCCCGAACGGAATATCCTGCGAGCGTTACTGCTGGGCGTGTTCGCCGTGGCCACGATTTATGTGGGAGTGAACCTGGCCTTCGTTCACGCGCTAGGCCTGCAGGGATTCGCCGCCAGTCGCGCCGTGGCCGGTGACGTCGCGGCATTGGGACTGGGAGATTGGGGGCGGCGAGGGATTGCAATATTGATTTGCATTTCCACTCTGGGAGCCATCAACGGCATGATTTTCACCGGGGCGCGGATTTATTACGCGATGGGGCGCGATCATTCGCTATTTGCGCTGGTCGGTCGCTGGAGTTCGCGTTTCGGCACGCCCGCCTGGTCACTGGTGATTCAAGCGGCTTGCACCTTGCTGGCCGTCGTCGGCTTCGGTGTCATAGGTAGCGAAACCCAAGGGGGCGGCTTCCAGCGGTTGATCGATTTTACGACACCCGTCTTCTGGTCTTTTCTGCTGCTTACCGGGCTTTCGGTAATCGTGCTGCGAGAGCGCGATCCGGAACGTACCCGGCCGTTTGGAGTGCCGTGGTATCCGCTGTTGCCGGCCGTATTCTGCACGGGCGCGGCCGGTATCGTGTTCGCCGGCGTGCTGCACGCCATCGAGGCTCGCTCCTGGGCCGCGCTGTGGGCCGCTGGACTAATGGCCCCGGGCGTGGTGTTGGCGTTCATCTCGCGCGACGGCCGATAACGCCTGCACCTTGGCACGCCGTCCGACTTTCTGCCTGTCACGATCAGGCACGTATCGAACGATACCGCTTGCCGTGTCCGCAAAGGCGTCACGCGCGGCAAATCTTCTGCCAAATTCGACCACGGCTGGCACAACCGTTCACTTGCGGGGCGCCCCCGGGCGTGCGAAAATCGTTTCTTGTCGGCTGCCGCGTGTCCCGGTGGCGCGCGTTCTCTCGGCCGACGAAAAGCCCAGCGGAGTTCTCCAGGTCTATGCGAATCATTCCCCTCGGCCCGAATGTCGTGGTGCGACGAATGGAGGCGGAGGAGAAGACCACGGGCGGCATCGTTCTGCCCGAAGGCGCTCGCAAAAAGCCGCGCGAAGGACGCGTGCTGTCCGTGGGGGACGGCATCATTCTTAAAGACGGCACCCGCGCCAGGCCACAGGTCAACGAAGGGGACCGGGTGTTGTTCAACGACTACGCCGGCACCGAAGTGCAGTACAACAGCGAAGAGCTGTTGATTCTGCACGAAGACGAGATCCTCGCCGTGCTTTCTTGAGCACAATGCGCCGTTCTTGAAGTGCGCAGTTCCTACACTGAGCCGTCTGTGTACTTCGCCGTTCTGACTCGCCCCAGGCTTGCCGCTCGTACGCGCGATTCCGCAACGCGCAGACCCTCGCGGCCCATGCTTTCAGGCTGACTTTTCAGCGGTTGGCTCGAACAGCGCGATGCTGGCCGTGAATCCGTGAATGAAGTTCTTGCCTCCGACCGGCCCAATTTCGCCTTGCGCGAAGAAGCCAGCCGTCGGCACCGCCGGCCACTGCCGGGCGACGGCTTGCGCGTCGTGATGCGGTTCTGGAAATAAGCGAGTTCCGCGCCCGTTGCAAGTGAATACCAGCGCGCCGGCGCACGAACCTCGATTCGTGGAGTGCGCCGTGGCCAGCAGCTCGGCCAGGTCTTCGTCGGCCGTGGCCGCGTCGCGCACGTGAAATTGCACGGTTTGACCGACTCGCACGTAATCGCCGATCGCGATAGCGCCCGCCTTGGCGTCGATGCCTTGGACGTTGCGCACCAGAAAATCGCCACGGCTGAAGCGGTCCTGGTATTCGTTGATCACTTGCCCGACGTGCAGGCCGCGCTGCGCCAACTGCTGCTCGGCAGGCGTGAGCTGCTGGTAGAGCTCTTGCAATTGCGCGACGGCCGGGCGACCTCCCAGTTCGAGAATCACGTTGTCATCGGCCTTGGTCACGACGAAGTGGCGTCCAATCGGTCGACAACCCTGGCTGACGACATTCCGAACGCGAATCGGCCCATCGATTAGGACAGCGACGGCGCCATCGTCGAGGGCTTGGTCGGCGAAAATCAGCCGATTGTCGCCCGCGGACATCGCACCACTGGCCATACCGCCGAAAACCGGAATGCCCTCCTGGTGCCGGTTCAAATGTGCCAAGAGCGTATCCGCCGGAAAAGTGAACGGATCGGCCAGCAGCAGCAAGCTCGATCCGGCGGGAAGCGTGCCTTCCAAAGACTCCGGCCAGCCGAGCATGGCGACGCCGTCGTCGGTGCGTTCGAACTCCAGATGCATCGGCGTCAGCGTGACGCCAGGCAAATGCGTCAGCCAGACCACCAGCCCCCGATCCCCTTCGATCTCGGTCGCATCGTAGACCAACGACTCGGCCGAGCAGCCCAGCAGGCAGCCCGCGCCGAGTTCTGCGTGCAACGTGCGAGCCAGAATGGCAAAGTCATCCGGTTCGAATCCGGCGGCGAACACCAGCGCCAGGTGCGGCCGGGCGCCCAACTTATCGAGCGCCTGACGGCTCGCCTCGAGCGCAGCCTGTCGGGCATCTTCCTGCTGCGAGAAGCCTGTTGAAAATCGCGACCTGCTTGCCACGTCCGTCGTCATACGTTCGATCCTTCTAGGCGCCGATAGAGCCGCACCTAATCTATGGCGGTCTGCAGTTTTGATCGCCGACCGCGTTAACCGCCTTCGCCGCCGCCTACTTCTTGTCGAAGCGTTTCATCATCTCTTTCCAATTCGTGAACAAAATCCCTTCGCGTTCGAAGAAGGCCAGCACGACCGGATCGGCGAACATCTGCGCTTCCCACACGCGCTGCTGCCACGAACCGGTGATGTGCTTCAGCCCTTCGGTTTGCACCGAGGGGTGGAAGATGATCTCGGTGATACCTGGATCAAGCGAGCGGACAAGCTGGAAGAAATTCTCGCGTTTCTCTTCGTAGGTCTTCCCTTCGGGCGCGCCATAGAAGTCGTCGAGTTTCGGCAGCTTGTATTCGGTCAGAATTTTGTTGCCGGCCTCGCTGACGGGATAGCCCTGCTTCTTGAACTTCTCCATCACTTTCGGCGTAGGCTCGATAGCCATGGCCGGAATGCGGAACTCTTCGGCAACCTTCAAATACGCCCGCGTGTAATCGGGACGGGCGTACAACGTCCCCATGTGCGTGTCGATGTGACTGGGCTTGATTCCCCGGGCAAGAGCGCGATTGAGTTGGGCGCGAATCTCCTCCTCGATCTCGGCCGGCTTCGCCGCCAAAACGACCGATTGCACGTTGCGCCACAGATAGCCTTCGTTATCGATCAGGCCGGGCACTTTCGCGCGCTCGGCCACGGGCCCCCAGCGATACCATTTCCATTCACTGGTCATTGCCAGGTGTAGACCGATATCGTAGTCGGGGTTTTCGATGTACCAGTTGGCCATCTCATTGAACCAGGGGCACGGCACCATCAACGCCGCCGACTGGATCTGCCCGGCCTTCAGGTAAGTCTTGGCCGCTTCGTTGGCCTCGTAGCACATGCCGATATCGTCGGCGTGCAGAATCAGCACCTTCTTGCCCGCGGGAAAGCCGAGCTTCTCGCTCCACGGCTCAGCACCCGCTGTCGATTGCAGGACGAACGTCGCCAAGCCAACGAACAAGCACAGCGCTGCGCGCCGCCAACCGACGGAAATCGACCGCGAAACGAGCGACGACAAGCGAAGTGCAGGCATGGCAAGAAAGTCCTTCGGCGGAGTTAATGGCCTGACGAATCGGGCCAGGTGGGGTTGGGCGAACAGCGTCCGATTCTCGTTCGCGCGGCGGCGGGCGTCAAGGATCGACATCCTCACGGACCGATGGACTATAATCACCCCATTCTTTGGTGCCGCGGACATTGGCTGCTGCGAGTTTTCTAAGAGAGGTCTCTCATGCTCAAGCGGTTTGCGTTCGCCCTGGTTGTCGCGCTGGGAATCGGTCAGGTGGGGTATGCGGGTGAGAAAAAACAACTGTTATTGATCGGCCAGAAGCGTGACAACCATCCGGTGACGACGCACGAATTCATGCCCGGCTTGCGCGTGCTGGCCGCCACCTTGCAAAAGTGCGACGACTTGGAGGTGCGCACCGTTCAGGCCGAGGAACCCTGGGCCGAGGGGCCCGACTTGATTCGGCGCGCCGATGGCATCGTGATCTACGTCTCGGAAGGAGCCAAGTGGATCGCCGCCGATCCGCGTCGGCAGGGTGCGATTGCGCAACTGGCATCGCGTGGCGGCGGACTCACGGCGCTGCACTGGGGTATCGGCGCCAAGGACCCGCAGTTCGTGGGACCATTTACGCAACTCTTCGGCGGCTGTCACGGCGGGCCCGACCGCCGCTACCAGGTACTGGAAACACAGTTGAGCCCGGCCGAGCCACGTCATGCGATCGCGCAAGGACTAACGCCGCTCACCGTGCATGACGAGTTCTACTATCGCCTGAAACGACCGACAGGTGACTCGCAGCCGCAGCCCGTTTTGACGGCGAAGATCGATGGCCAGGACGAAATGGTGGCGCTCGCCTGGCAGCGTCCCGACGGCGGCCGATCGTTCGGCTTCACCGGCTTACATTTCCACGAGAATTGGAAGCAAGAGTTCTATCGCCGCCTGGTGACCCAGGGCGTGATGTGGACGATGAAGCTCGAAATCCCGGCCGCCGGCGTCAACATCGACGTGCCAGAGACGATCTTCGCGTTACCAAACAACTGACGCGCACACGCCCGCAACGGTTCACATTCGGGAAAGTCGTAGGCGCAGATCCGCGGCGCCATATCTTATGCCTTCGAACTGACCTTGCCATACCTCGAACCTTGAGGTACAAGGCCCGGCATGAATGGCAAAAAGAGTAATCCGCCGTTTCTCAACGGCGTGCCCGAGATGTTGATTCTGCGCCTGCTGGACGAGCGGCCGATGTACGGCTACGAGCTTGTACAAGCGATCCGTACTGCCAGCGGCGAGCAACTCGAGTTCGGCGAAGGATGCATCTATCCGATCCTGCATCGGCTCGAGGCGCAAGAACTCTTGGCCAGTCGACGCCAGCCCGCCGCCGGGCGCGACCGCGTCGTGTACCGCATGACGCCGCGCGGCCGGAAGCAGTTGGCTGCAACCGTGGTTGATTGGCAACGCGTCGTAGCCGCGGTTAGCGGCTGCCTGCAAGGAGGCGAACGTGCCCGACCCAGTGTGGCTTGACGAACTGCGACAGCAGTTAGCCCGGATGAATCTACCGGCGGCGTACGCTGCCCGGCTTGTGGACGAGTTGTCGGATCATTTCACCGATTTTTTGGAGGATCAGATGAGCACGGATGCTCTCCAGTCCCGCAGCGTAGTTGATCGTTTGGGATCGCCGCAGGAAATTGCGCGACACGCGGCGCACGAATACACGCAGCGCAGCTTCACGGGACGACACCCGGTTTTGATGTTCATCGCCCTGCCGGTCCTAGTCGTGGCCGTGGGGTATCTGGCCAGTTTGTTTGGCGTTGTCGGCGCGGGCCGCGTCATCAAGGCGTTGGACCCCGGCATGTCGAGCGATCGCATGTCGCCGACCGGCGTCGGCGTGATGCGGCTCTTGTGCATTGGTGCCCTATTGGTGCCGGCCACGCTCACCGCCGCGCTGTTTGCCTGGCTCGCCGCGCGAGCCAGCGTCAAACGACACTGGCCGATCATTACGGGCGCCATCCTGGGCGTCCTGGCTGGCCTGTCGCAGATGGATATGTACGTCTCCCCCGTTTCCGGCAAAAGCAGCTTGACGATGGGTTTGGGATTTGCGACCAACACCGCGTTCATTCAATTGGCAAAGTTGGTTGTGCCGCTAGCGATCGGCATGCTGATCTTCTCCCGGCAAATGCGCGCACGACCTACGGCCGTGGCGTCGTAACTTTCGACGCCGATCTTGGACACGAGCCTAATGCCCGGCCGCAGGAGCGACTGTTCCTGCGGCCGGCTTTTTGTTGCGCTATTTGAGAACTCGACCATGCGCCCGTAAAACGCAAATCCGCTGGCACGATTGACCCCGCATGGCGGGTGGCACACAATGACGCGAACTTTGCATTTCCGCGGCGAATGCAATCCAGTCCTCAGACGGTAAGCGACGGCGTGGCGCAGGACTGGGGGCCTCGATGCGGTGAATGCGTCCGCGCGCCATTTTTTAATTACTTCGAAGCTTTCTCTCTTTCAGAGGATGTTGCCATGCCACGCCGCCTCACGCTCTTGCTGTTGTCGCTTGCGCTGCTGTTCGTTTCCGCGGTTCGCGCTGACGACCGCTACTTTTTGTCCGACGGTGTAAAGATTCATTACATCGTCGAAGGAGAAGGCGAACCGGTCGTCCTGATCCATGGCTTCGCCGCCAGCATCCCCGTCCAGTGGGGCGCTTCGGGCGTGATCAAAGACCTGGCAAAGGACCATCAGGTCATCGCGATGGACAATCGCGGTCACGGTCGCAGCGGCAAGCCGCATGAGCCCGAAAAATACGGCATCCACATGGTCGAGGACGTGGTCCGGCTACTGGACGAAATGAAGATCGACAAAGCTCACATCGTCGGCTACTCGATGGGGGGCTTCATCACGAACAAGCTGCTAACGACCCATCCGGATCGCGTCATCACGGCCACGCTCGGTGGCGCCGGTTGGGCCCAGGCCGACGATGATCGCCTGGCATTCTTGAAAACGCTTGCCGAATCGCTCGAAGCCGGTAAAGGGATCGGCCCCTTGATCGAAGAGCTGACACCGGCCGGTCGCCCCAAGCCCACCGCCGAGCAACTCTCGGGCATCAATCAAATGCTGATGCTCACCAACGATCAAAAGGCGCTCGCCGCGGTCATTCGCGGCATGACCGGACTCGCTGTCACCGAAGACCAGCTCAAGAACAACAAAGTACCGACGCTCTCTTTAATCGGCGAAATCGACCCGTTGAAGCTGGGGGTCGACGAACTCGAAAAGCGGATGAAGAACCTGCGCGTGGTTGTGATTGAGGGGGCTGATCACATGACAGCCTTCACGAACCCGCTATTCCGCAAGACGCTTCGAGAATTTCTCGAAGCCAACGCCCGCGACGATGCTAAGAAGCCGGCGGCGGCCGCGGCTGGCGGCGAATAGTTTTCGTCCGTAGCGCAGCGAACCACGCCGCGTGGATTCTGAGAATCGGTCGCCAGTCCGCCATCCAGGCGGTCCGCGCGGTTCGATAAACAGCTTGCCTGCACCGCAGCCAGCCACCCACCCGAGGGCGCGGTCGGTGCTTCGCCCCACTGCTATGATTCGCAGAGGGTATGATACGCAAGGTTATGATTCGCACCGTGAGAAAGGATTTTCCATGACGAAATTCCGCCGAGCGATTTTCGTGCTGGCCGTATTGGCATTGAGCGCGCCTATCTCACGCGCTGACGATTGGCCGCAATGGCGCGGGCCGAACCGTGACGGCGTCTGGAACGAGACCGGTATCGTCGCGACCCTTCCCGCCGAGCGAATCGTCCCCGAGTGGCGCGTACCAATTTCTGCCGGGTACTGCGGCCCCACGGTCGCTGCCGGCCGGGTGTACGTCATGGATCGGGTCGACATGCCCAATCAGATCGAACGGACCCATGCCTTCGACGCCAAGACGGGCAAAGAATTGTGGACGCACCAGTACGATTGCGAATACACAGTGCAGTACGTGGCCGGACCGCGGGCTTCGGTCTCGATCGACGATGGTCGCGCTTACGCCTTGGGCACGATGGGGCACTTGCACTGCTACGATGCGGCCGGCGGCAAGGTCTTGTGGTCGAAGGACCTCAATGCCGAATACAAGATTCGTATGCCAATCTGGGGCATTTCCGCTTCGCCGCTTGTCGACAACGATCTCGTGATCGTGCAAATCGGCGGTGAAGACAACGCCTGCGTGGTGGCGTTCGACAAAGTCAGCGGCAAGGAACGCTGGCGATCGCTGGCGGACAATGCCTCTTACTCGGCGCCGATCATTATCCAACAAGCGGGCCAGCGTGTATTGGTGTGCTGGACCGGCGAACACGTCGCAGGGCTCGACCCCGCCTCGGGCAAGCAGTACTGGGAACATCCCTTCAAGCCCACCCGAATGATCATCAACATCGCCACGCCGATCGTGGAAAAGGATCGGCTGTTCGTCAGTTGCTTCTACGATGGCTCGTTGATGCTGAAGCTGCTTCAGGATCGGCTGGGGGTCGAACAAATCTGGCGCCGGCTGGGCCCCGACGAGAAGCTGACCGACAGTCTGCATTCGATCATCAGCACGCCCTACATGGCGGGTGATTACGTCTACGGAGTTGACAGCTATGGCGAGCTACGCTGCCTGGACGCCAAGACAGGCGATCGCATTTGGGAAAGCCAGCAGGCCGTACCCCGCGAGCGCTGGGCCACGATCCACATGGTCAAAAATGGTGACAAGATTTGGATGTTCAACGATCGCGGCGAGCTGCTGATCACCAAGCTCTCGCCCAAAGGTTTCGAAGAGCTGAGCCGTACCAAGCTAATCGATCCCACCACCGAGCAACTGCGCCGTAAAGACGGCGTTTGCTGGGCCCATCCGGCCTACGCCAACAAGCATGTCTTCGCCCGCAATGACAAAGAGCTAGTGTGCGCCAATCTGGCCGCGGAGTAGGCTTGAAGGACAAACGTCGACGAACACCAAGCGTGTAATACACCTACCGGCGCCAGTGTTAACAAACGCGGCGCAAGCGAATCAAAGCTGAAGAATTGGCAACCACTTAAGGGATCTCTTTGAACATGCGTACGAAGTATTCGATTCTGGCGGGGGTGGCGATCCTGGCAATTGCCGGCGGATGGCTGAAACTGCGTCCGGCCGGGCCCGGTCCTGATATGGTGACCGCAGCGCAAGGCTTCCTGTCAACGCTGCCGGCCGACCAGCGCACCACGGCCACGATTCCCTTCGACGATCCGGCCCGGCTCGACTGGCACTTCATCCCCAAGCCCCAACGCAAGGGGCTGCAGATCAAGCAGATGGACGAGTCGGCCCGCCGCGCCGCCCACAAGCTGCTGGAAAGCGGCTTGAGCCACCTGGGCTACGACAAGGCCAAAACGATCATGAGCCTCGAAGCCCTCTTGCGCGAGCTGGAGAAGGCGAAAACCGATTCGCCGATTCGCGATCCCGAGCGTTATTACTTCACGGTGTTCGGGTCGCCCGATGACGCCGGCCGCTGGGGCTGGAGTGTCGAGGGGCATCACCTATCGCTGAATTTCGTGGTCGATCACGGACATGTCGCGGCCACGACCCCCACGTTCTTCGGTGCCAATCCGGCCGAGCTGCGAGAAGACTTCGGTGACCTGAAAAAGGGCATGCGCGTCCTCAAGCCCGAGGAAGACACGGGCTTCAAACTGCTGGCATCGCTGACACCCGAGCAGCGTAAGAAAGCCACGATCGCCGAAAAAGCGCCGAACGACCTGCGCGGCGCTGCCAAGCCCCAAGCGCCGCAAGAGTCGCTCGGCGGCCTTTCGGTTGCCGAAATGACCGCCGAACAAGTCACGTTGCTTCGCGCGCTCTTAAAGGCCTACACGGACAACATGCCCGAGTCGGTCGCCAAAGGCCGCCTTGATGCGCTCGAGCAAGCAGGCATCGACAAGATCCAGTTCGCCTGGGCCGGCGCCGACAAGCCGGGCATCGGCCATTATTACGTCGTACAGGGCCCAACGTTCGTCATCGAGTTCGTCAACACGCAGCCCGATTCGGCCGGCAATCCGGCGAATCACATTCATTCGCTGTGGCGAGACGCGAAGGGTGATTTCGGCCAAGGCCGTTAACGTCGTGGCGCGGTTAGCGGCAAAAGATTTCGTGCGGACATCATTCCCAATTTCGGAACGCGAAATGGCTCGCCTTTCAGCATCACTATCGGCCACGTTACTGATCGGCATGGTTGTCTGCGCGCTCGCTGGCTGCAATCAATCTTGCGACGGACCAAACATGTGCCCGGTTGTTGTGCCAGGCGAAGATACGATCGCCGATGGCCAGATCGACCCTGAATTCGCGCATCAATTGCACATGGCGAGCGATGGCACATCGCGCACGGTCGAAGTCCCGGATGCCGAGTTGCACGACGAGGACCTGGCGCGACTCGTGACGCTAACGTCTTTGGAAGTGCTCAAGCTTCCGAAGGCCAAGATCACGGACGCCGGCCTGTCTCACCTTGCCGAGCTGGCTAACCTGCAAACCCTGGTGCTCGGTGAGACGACCATCAGTGACCAGGGATTATCGGTGGTTACGAACTGGCCGAATCTGCGCGTCTTGAATCTGGCCGCGGCTCAGGTAACCGGTGCAGGGCTGGCCGCGCTCTCCAAACACGAGCACCTAGAGCTACTGCGGCTCGGACGTTCGCAGGTTGACGACCGGGGGCTCGCCCATCTGGCCAAGCTGCCGGCGCTCAAGTTCGTGATCATCGAGAATGCACCGATCACGGACGAAGGCATTCAGCAGTTGACCAGCCTGACCGGCCTGGAATCGCTGTACGTCGAAGGGACCAAGGTCACCGACGCCGGCGTCGCAAAATTGCACGAAACGCTCCCCAACGTACACATGCATTGGTAAAGGCTGGCAGACGCTCCACTTAAGCGACCGGCATTACAGCGCGGGAGCGGCGGGCATCGGCTCCTTCTTGTCGTTGCCCGGTATGAATCGTTCGTCGTCGGACATCACGTAAACCACCATCGCGATCAGCATCAAGATCACCGCCCCCCACAACATCAGACTGTGGTGGATCGGCCTTTTGCGATGGGTCGTATGACCATGCTCGTGGCCGTGTTCGTGCTTGCCGCCGTGTTGATGCTCGTGAGTGGTCATTGCCGACGATACTCCTGCCGCCATGCCGAGAAGGATGCGCTTAACTATTCGGGGCCGCGAAAACGGACAGGCGCGCCTGGTGGACCTGCTTCGAAAGAATCGAAATCCCGCGACCGGGTGCTGGATCGTAGCCCGCAAAACAACGACGGGCAAGGCGGCTTCGCCTCCCCTTCCACTCCCCTGCCCCGCTCTGGCGGCTGAAAATCGCCTTGCGACGCCGCCCATTAGCGCCCTTAGCGATATTGCCGATCGTGTCATGTCGGACGGCGCACCGCGGTTGATTTCCGGCGTTCGCACGGTTGCCGAGCACCGTCCATGGCAAACACGCCACCGAATAGAAATAGCAATAATGGAATCACATCGCCGCACCGATCTTTGGCGCCGCGATGAAAACATTCTCAACGCGCGCAAAAAAAGAGCCGCCAGGTGGGGCAGGAACCTGGCGACCCGGGAGCCACCCCGAAGGGCGACATCCTGGTTTAGACTTTAGCAACGAAGCCTTTGTGCGTCGAGGCGTCTCACTGCGCCGCGCCGCCCTGCGGATAACTTGCCGCAGCGTGCAATTCGGCGCGCTAAAGTGCTCATTTTTGAACGACAATGACGCCCTTCCGCGCAGCTTCCGTAACGCGATTCACACTGGAACTACCGGTGATTCAACCGTACCTTAAGGAGACGTCATGAAGCTTCAGCGTCGCCTACAGAATGGATAACTGACGGATGCACATCGCTATACGAGCCATACTGAATTTTTCTTCATGTTCTCTTTTGATCGCCAGTGCGTCCGCGTTTCCGGCACGCGCCGCCGACACGTCAACCGCAGACGGCAAGATCGTGATCGCGCATCGCGGCGCCAGTGGATACCTGCCCGAGCATACTTTGGAAGCGTACGCGCTCGCCTATGCCCAGGGAGCCGACTTCATCGAGCCTGACGTCGTAATCAGCCGCGACGGCGTGCTGGTGTGCAATCACGACATTCACATGGGGGACACGACCAACGTCGCCGAGTTGTTCCCCGACCGCCGCCGCGAGGATGGACGATACTACTTCATCGATTTCACGCTCGCCGAATTGAAGACCCTTTCCATCAAGGGGCGGCGCGATTCGGCCGAACCTGGTTACCAGATCCCCACGCTGGTCGAGATGCTCACGATGATCCGCCGCTTGAACGAGCGCACGGGGCGAAACGTAGGCACGATTCCCGAGCCAAAGAACCCGCGCTGGCATCGGGAACAGGGCCAGCCCCTCGAGGCCAAGCTGCTGGACCAGTACGCCGCCTTCGAGTGTACGAAGCGCAGCGATCCGGTGATCGTGCAATGCTTCGAACTCGATGCCCTGCGCCGCATCCGCCAAGAATTGAAGAGCGACCTCCGGCTCGTTTTCTTAACCGGCGCGGCGCTCGATGATCGCACGCTGGACGATCTGGCGACCTTCGCCGACGGCATCGGCCCGGCCATCAATCGCATCGAAAACGACGGCAAACCGGTCGACGACAATTCGCTGGTCCGCCGGGCACACCAGCGCGGGCTGAAGGTTTTTCCCTACACGCTGGGCAAGGACGCAGCAGAGACCGGCCGGTACTTTTGGACCTACGACGTCGACGGCCTGTTCACAGACTTTCCCGACATAGGGGTTCAGGCCCGCGCCGCTGGGAAATAACGACCTCGAACCGTCAGATCAGCGGCGGATTCAGTTGCAACGTGAATTGATTCTGAGGGTCGGTCTTATATGTGCCGGTCGAAGGTGAAAACGCCTTCACCTGCACCGTGCGCTTGTCAGGCAAGAACTCGATGAGCCGCAGAAAGCCCTCGCCCCCCTCGGTCTTCATCTGGTAGTTGACCAGCATCTGATGCACGTCGTTTGCGTCCTGCCGGGGCGTCGTCAGTCGGCCCAGCCCGTCTTCCAGCACGTGACCATTGAGGGTCATGAAGAAATTCGGATGCTTGGCGATCAACTTGTCCCATAGCTGCTGCGCATCGTTGGTGCCGCCGGCCAGCTTCGCCGTGCCATAAGCGTGTGGATTCCACTTCTGTTCCTTGCCGAATTTGGTCCAGTCGTAGCGAGTGTCGTCGTAATACATGTAAGCGTGCGTCGTCAGCAGCACGCGATGTTGCGGGTAACGAGCGACAATCGTATCGGCCCAGGCAACCGTCTCGTCACGCGGCCCGAATTCCAGGGCCAGCGCCAGGAACTTGTTCGCGCCGGCTTCGAATGTGTGGTAGCTATTGTCCAGGCGCCCCTCTTCCTTGACGCCGCCGAACGTGCGCTGCGCGCTGATCGTCTTGAGTGACACATATTCATTCAAGAGCGTATCGCGTGTCGTGCAGTTCCCTCCCGGCCCGCAATCGTGATTCCCCAGCACCAGCGAATAGGGGACCTCGCCATCCAGCACACGCAGTGCTTCCTGTGCGACTTCCCATTGCTCGGGCGTGTTGCGATTCGTGATATCGCCCAGGTGGGCCACGAACTTGATTTTGTACTTTTCCTGATTCTCGACGATCCACCGCGTCTGGTTGATGAAGTGGCGCGGATAAGTCTCGCAGTATATCTGCGTATCGGGCAACGCCACGATCGTGAACGAGCCAGGGACAAACTCCAAAGGAGCCGCACTATCGGCAGCCGGTTCCGCGGCGCTACTCCAGTCGCCGGCCAGACAGCTTCCCAAACCCGCCAACGCCAACCCATTCCACTCACGACGAGTCCATCGTTTATCGATCATCAGAAATTGCTCCTGCCAGCCGTTTGATGCCAGATAACCATATCGCCCGAGTCGGTTGCGCGCATTGTAAGCTGCAAAATGGCGTCCTGCAGGATTGCCTGCCCCGCCAGAAGGCGTGACATCGACTGCGCACAATTCATCCGTCGTTATTCGACCGAATCGACGTCGATCCAATCGTCTTCGTCGTATGAATCGTGCGGTGGCTCCTCGGGTGGCTCGGCCGACAGTTCATACGTCACCCGCTCGTGCCACAGCGCGGTGGCAAACGGCCCACGCGGCCCATGAACGGTGTCGAACTTCACATGAGCCCGTTTCTTGCGCGGGGGCACGGGGGCGGGAACCGCAACGGGGGCAGGCGGTGGTGGCGGCGGAGGAGGCGGTGGTGGCGGCGGCGGCGCGGGGGCCACGTCATGTTCGTACGAGTGCCCGTTCGTCGGTAGCGTCGGCTCGATAAACTCTGCCGGGGCGGGCCTAGCCGACGGCACGACCAATGGCGCCACCGGAGGCCGGGGCACGTCGTGCTCGGCCACCAGACCGCGCATCGCCAGCACGCGCGGATTCGCGGGCAGCTCACGGGCCTCCACGTCGAGCGAACGGAACAAGTGATACATGTGCTCGTGACAGGTGAACACCAGACACTGATGCCCGCGCGCGGCGAAATCACGCAGCACTTCGGCGGCCGCTCGGGCGCGCTGCGCGTCGAAGTTCACCAGCACGTCGTCCAGCACCAGCGGCAGTTCGATCCCACGCCGCGCGTACCAGCGCACCAACGCTAACCGCAGGCTGAGAAACAATTGCTCGCGCGTACCGCGGCTCAAGACTTCGACAGCCAGCGAGTTCCCTTGCGCGTCGTCGACACGCAGCACGTGTTGATCGAGCGGTGTCCAAACCCGCTTGTAACGCCCCGCGGTCATACGTTCGAGATAACCCGATGCCTCGCGCAGCGTCTCGGGCTGACGATCGCGTTCGTAGCGTTTGCGAATGCCTGCCAGCAACGACTCGGTCGTGGCCAGCACTTGCCATCGCATGGCAGCCTCACGCAATTGGCGCTCGACCGCCCCCAGTCTCACTCGCGTCTGGCTGGCCTGACGTCCCGACACGAGCGTTTGTGATTCTTGCTGCCAGCGCCCCAGTTGCTCGTGCGCCGTCTTGACCCGATCGCGCAGGTCGCGAGCCTTGGCGCTATGTTCAATCCAGGCGTTATCGAGATCTTGCCGGCTCTTGGTCGTAACCAGCGCGGCGACGTCCGTTTCCAGAGTCTGCGGCCCCAACAGTGCCGCGATCTCGACAGCAAATGTCGCCAGTTGCGCATTCAACTGGTCACTATGTACGGAGTTCGCAACGCGCGCCCGAAGTTCGGCGGCATCGGCGACCCCTTCGCGCTTCAAAAGCGACTGCATCTTGCGATGAAGATGATGGCCGTGGGCGCGCACCTTCTTCCGCCGCACAATCAACGTGTTTCCCGCGTGAATCAGCGCCTTGCGACGCGAGGCCAGCGCGGCCTGCTCGTGCAAACGTTCGCGCAGCAGCCGCAACTCGGCGGGAATGCCGGACGGCAGGGCCTTCACGGTCGCGGGCACGGTCTTGGCCGCGGGCGGCGGTGCCACGGGTTTAACGACTGGCGACTCGCTAGCGTGCTCCTCGGGCAGCATATCCAACTCAGCCCGCAATTGCGCTAACCGGTTGGCGAAAGCGTCCACTACGCTTTGGCGCCGAGCCAATTCTCCGCGCTCTTCGGTCAAGCGTGCGTCGAGGTTGGTCAGGTGCTTGCGGACTCGCGCCAATTGACCGGCGCGGCCGGGCGGAGTCTTCGGGGGCAAACCGGCATCGATCAAGGCGTGCCGCCAGCGGTGTCGCAGTTCGGTATAGATCGCATGAGCTTCCTCGCGGCGTTGCTCGGCATCGCCCGAATCTTGGGCGCCGGACTGACGCTTGGATTCCAGCGGTACCAGAGCTTCGATCGCGGCCTGATCCTTCTCGGCGGCTGCGAGCCGCGCGAGCAACGGCCCACCACCACGCGGCAATTGCTGATCGAGAGCATCGCGATCTTGCTTTGCCTTCTGAATCTGATCCGCCAGCGATTCCAATTGCGCCAGGCACCGGCTCGAGCGACTGGCGAATGTTTTCTCGAGTGCGTATTTGGCCGCCGCCGACCCGCCCGAGGAAACCAGTCCCAGCGCCACCAGGGCCAGGCGACCATCGCCCACCAGCGAGGCCGGCAAAAACAGGCCGCCGAGTGACGCCATGGTGCCTAAAACAAAACCGCCCCCCAGCCCGGTCACCGCCCAGCCGGGGAGCAACAGTTTTGAAAGCAGATCGCGGCTCTGCTCACCAACATCGGTCTGCTGCTCGGTGAGCTCCGCGACACGATCGTCCAACTGCACCCGGCGACGTAATTGCGAAACCAGTTGCCCGGCACTCTCCAGAAGCGGCGTCAGGCTTTCAGCGTTTCGTGCCTTGAGAGCGGCTGTTAGTTGCTGCGAGGCTGTCTGCGATTCTTTCTGCTTACTGCCGGCCTCTTCGGTGGCCACGGCCAATCGATCACGCGCGATGCGCAGCTCGCTGGCGAGCGCTCTTAGTTGCCGCCACGCCTTGCCATGAGTTTCGGCCGGTGTGCCGGCAGCACCCGCCGGGTCAAAACCAAGTTGCGTACAAAGTTCGGCGCGGCGCGCTTCGAGAGCTACCACACGTTCGGCCAGGGCCACGCGCTCGGCATCCAGCGCCGTGATCCATTGCTCTTGCTCCAAGAGCGATTCGACCCGCCCCGCACGGCGCGACAGGATCACGTCAAAGCCGAGGGCCGTGACTTCCTGCTTCGTCTTGGCCAGCTTGCGCGACAGGATCTTGTGACGGCGTTTAATCCGCGCGAACGAGGCGCCCAGCGCGTCATAGGCATCAACCGTTTGCTGACCGAGCCGGGGAATTTGCTGGGCCGCTTCCAGGTCGCGCTCCACGGCGTGGCGTGCGTGCCACTTGTCGAACACCGCGGCCGCGATTTCGACCAGCCGCGCGGATCGCTCGGCCAGCGTGGCCTCGCTGTCCCATCCGTCCATCTGCGCGAGCAGCTCGCGGCGTTTGCGCCCCAGATCCAGATAGGCACGAATCGACGATTGGGCGGTCGCCTGGCGTCGCAGCTCTTCGCGTTCGGCCAACAATTGCGGAATCGTAGACGATGTCTGCCCGTCCGCGAGTAACCGCGTGCGCGCCTTGGTCAGCTCGGAAAGCACATCGACCAACGAAACCCGGTCCGTGCCAGTGGCCAGCTTATACAGCCACTGCGAGGCGTCGGTGTCACTGAGCGATCCGAGTTCCTGGATTTCGCGCAGGCCGATCGCGAAAATATTACGGTAGACCGATTCGTCGACGTGACCCAACAGACGCGCGAGTAGGTGGTCGTCGCGCAGCCGTTCCTCGCCGGATGTAATTTCTAACCGCTCGGGAGCTGTGGCGTCGGTCGCCGTACGCGCGACGAGAAACGTTCCGTCGGCGCTAGCCAAGGTCACTGAGCCGCCCGCTCGCCCGCCGTGTACCGGAGGGAGGTAACGAGCACGCCGATCGGCGGAAAAGCCGTACAGCATCGCCCGCACGAATTGCATCAATGTCGTCTTGCCGGCTTCGTTCGGACCGTAGAAGACATTGATATGATCGTCGAGCGCGAGTAACTGCAGGCCGGACCAAACGCCGAAGCCGTCGATCGAAATGTCACGAATCTTCATGCCGAGAACTCCTCGGCACCCAACAGATCCGCCCCTAAGGCGCGAGCCCGTTGCAGCAAGAGCTTGCGCTGCCGTGCATCGGCCACCTGCAGAAGATCAGCAGCCGACGAATGGCGCGCGCCCTCAGGCAACATTTCCACCAGTGGCAGGGCGTCGCGCGATTCCTCGATTTCGTCGATCACGGCCAGGAAGTCGGCGAGCAGGCTACCATCTTGTGGATCGTGTGCCTTGGTCTTCGGCGTTATGACATCAACCGATATGCTCCAAGCGGCGGGCGAATCGGTGCCGAACTCTTGTCGCAGCCAGCGCAGCCACGACTGTCCCCAGGCTTCCGTCGATGCACCCAGAATCGTGTTGCTGCCGCGGGCGATCCCCACAGGAATGATCTTCCAGCGCAAGAACAGATCGCCCCCCGGCGCGCGGTCGAACTCCGCTTGCACGCGATTGGAGAAGATGCGTTCTTGATCCGCGCGCGAGGCCGCGGGATCGATCTCTACGCGGATACGGCGATACCGCGCCAGGTCTGTTGGCACGAAGCGCGGGCGAGCCAGGCCACGTTCATCGACCTCGACCACGACCGCACCGTGCGGACCACGTTCGCTGGGCGTGCGTCCCTGCGGAGAGCCTGAGTAAACGGTCAGCCCCTTGTCACCGCTGGCTTGATGCCGGCGATGCGGTCCGCCGCAGGCCCAGTAATCGACGCCCAGCTTGGCGACCTGTCGTTGATTCAATTTTCCGTGGCTGACGCCAATCGTATAACGTCCGGACTTCGTCTTGGCGACCGGCTCGGGACGTGCATCCCCTTTGCCGGGGCTGTAACCCAACAGCAGCGCCAGATCGTCGCCATCGGCATGATGGACGAGCGGCTGCGCCGTGCCCAGCGGGAAGATGCGCACGTTCCCTGGCAACGCGACCTCGGCCGGCCAGGGACCGCGCCGTTCGGACGGACCGCACAACCAATAGACCGCGATCTCGCGCGCCGCCAGACGCTGGAACTGATCGAGCAAGAACGCAATGGCGCGAGGGCCAGCGCGATCAATGTTCGCAATATCTCCGGCCAGCACCAGGAAATCGGCCCGTTCGCTCTGGGCCAGTTCGAAGACGCGCTCCGCCGCAGCGTAGGGAGCGTCAATCAGCAAATCCACCAGGTGCGCAGGGGTCTCGGCGAAGCCCGTCAGTGGGCGTTCGAGATGAAAATCGCTGGCGTGTAAAAAACGCAAGGACTGCGACATGAACGCCTCGAATGCTTCCCTGCTGGCGCTATGCGGACCGAAGAACCTAGTCGGCACAGCAAGCATCGCCCGCGGCCGGGCTAGCACCAAGCATGCAATGGCGTAAGTCTAGTCGCAGAGGGCCTGACGGGCTACCTCGCTTTCCCAATTTGACCGAGCTGCCGAGTCGTTAGCGCTCGCTCAGGAACGCGTCGCGCACCGACTCACTTCGGGCGCGGCGGAGGCCGATCGGTCGAGGGAGCACGCGTGGCGCGACCGCCAGCGTGCGGCGCACTTTTCTTGGCCGCTCCGCGCGCTGCCGCTGGTCGGCCATGGGGCGCCGGCAACTTGCCCGCGGCGCTCGGCGCGCGGTCGGCTTTCCCCAACAGTTCGAAGAGAAACCGGCTGGGGATCGTGGGGCGTTTTTTCCCCCATTTCATCCGATTCAACGAGAGCGTCATCGTCAGGCGGTCCTGCGCACGGGTGACCCCGACGTAGCACAGCCGGCGTTCCTCGTCGATGGCCGCCCCCTCAAGCGCCACCGAGCGATGATGCGGCAGAAACCCTTCCTCCATCCCAACCAGGTAGACATGCGGGAACTCGAGCCCCTTGGCGCTGTGCAACGTCATGAGGACGACCGCGTTGCGTGCCAGGCGCGATTCCTTGTCTTCACTATCATCGCGTCCGCCGAGGGCCACGTCCTCGATGAATCCAGCCAAGGTCGGACGCTTGGCCCGCTCGGCATAGCCCCCTAGCGCGTTGACCACCTCTTCCACAGCATTCCAGCGAGCGGTCTGATCGTTCGGCTCTTTGTATTGCCGATTGATCTCCTCCTGATAACCGATCTCGGCCAGTAGCTGCCGCACGACGTGAACCAATCGACCGTGCGAAACGATTTCGCGATAGCGTTCTATCAGCTCGCAAAACTGCCCGACCGCCGTTACAGCCGCCACGGGCAATTCGGGGATCTGCGCGACCTCGGGCAAGACCTCCCACAGCGGCTTGCCCGCCGCCACGGCGCGGGCCATCAGCAATTCCACCGCCTTGGCGCCGATACCGCGCGCCGGCGTATTGATGATCCGCAGCAGCGAAACCTCGTCGCGCGGATGAACGATCGTTTTCAGATACGCCAGCACGTCGCGCACTTCCTTACGATCGTAAAACGACATTCCGCCGATCAACGTGTATGGCACCTTCGCCCGCCGCAATTCCGTTTCGAAGGGACGCGGCTGCTCGTTGGTGCGGAACAGGATCGCGATCTCGCGCGGTTCGGCCGATTTCGTGTCGATCAGCGCGCGAACTTCTTCGATGACGCGGCGTGCTTCCACAGTCTCGTCGGGAAACTGCAGAATGCGGGGCTGCTCGCCCTCGCCGCGAAACGCGCGCAGCACCTTGTCATGTCGCTGCGTGTTGTAGGCAATCAACCTATTGGCCAAGGTCAGGATCGCCGCCGTCGAACGGTAATTGTCTTCCAGCCGAATCACCGTGGCATCCGGCCAGTCGCGGTTGAATCGCAAAATATGCGCGACTTCAGCGCCGCGCCAGCCGTAGATCGATTGATCGTCATCCCCCACCACGCACAGATTGCGGTGCTGATCGGCGAGCGCCTTCACGATCCGATACTGGGACCCGTTGGTGTCCTGGTACTCGTCGATCAACAAATGGCTGTAGCGTTCTGCTTCCTCGGCGCGGGCCGTGGGAAAATGGTCGAACAGCTCTTCGGTGCATAACAGCAGGTCGTCGAAGTCCACGGCTCCGGCCGTCTTCAAAGCCCGCTGGTAGCGTCGATAGGCCATGGCCGCCAGATGCTCTTTGTCGGTCGCGGCCTGGGAAACCGCCGCGTCAGGCCGTAGCGATGCACATTTCCAGCGGCTAATGAAATTCAGCAAGTCGCCGGGGCGCAACAGGGCACCAGGCACTTTGATGTCGCGCAGCGCCGCGCGGGCTACCCCCTCCTGGTCGCCACGGTCGTAGATCGCGAATTGTGCCGGATAACCCAACAATCGGGCGTGCCGGCGCAGAATTCGGACGCACAGCGAGTGGAATGTCGAAATCTCAGGCTTCTCGGGCTGGCGCTTCCCCAACAGTGCGGCGGCGCGATCCTGCATTTCGCCGGCGGCCTTGTTCGTAAACGTCACTCCTAAAATTCGCGAGGGGCGCGCGCCGCGACGAATCAATTCCGCGATCCGATGTGTTACGACGCGCGTTTTGCCCGTGCCTGCGCCGGCCAGCACGAGCAAGGGGCCGCGCAGCGTGTGAACCGCCTGATCCTGGGCGGGATTGAGAGGAGTCGCCATCCTAGCTTGTGTCTTCCGGGTGGTGCGCCGTTCTGACCTTGTGACCGGTCTTCTGCGATCCTACCGGCTCGTGTGGCGGCTTGGCAACGGGCTGGCAATATCCTTTGAACATCCCCCGCGCGGCACCGGCACACGCGACGTAAGTAGCCGCTCTTGACGAACTTCCGCGAGAGCCCCATACTCCCGGCAGCAGAACTTTCTGAGCCCTGCTTTGGCTCCTTTTGTCCTTAGATCGCACGCATCGAACGGAAGGTCCGCAATGAAGACGGAGCGCCGCCACGAACTACAAACCAACGTGCTGGCGGACTGGATTGGCCTCCAGGTCGAACGGTTTCGTCCCTATTCACGGCTGGCTTTGGGCGTGCTGGTAGCGATCGTCGTCGCGATCGGTCTCTATAGCTATTTGAATACGCAAGCCGGTTATCGCAACGAGGAGGGATGGCAACGTTACTTCGTCGCGATGGACGATCTGCAACAGAAAGGTGACATCGATCCGCTGACGCAGATTGCGCAGTCGTCGGAGTTCGCCAACACGCCGGTCGGTTACTGGGCGGTGCTCAGCTTGGCGGATCACCACTTGCGAGAAGGAATCGGCCAACTATTCAACGATCGCCCCGCAGCAACCACTTCCTTGCGCGCAGCCGTAGACGAGTACCTGCGTGTCGCTGGTCAGTCGAAGTTCCCGATGCTCGCCGAGCGTGCCAAGCTGGGTGTCGGCAACGCCTTTGAGTCATTGAACGAACTGGACAAAGCACGAAGCGCTTACGAATCGTTGGCCGCTTCGGGCACTGGCCCTTTTGCGCTCGAAGCCCAGCAGCGGCTCCGCGATCTCGGACGCGAGCCCACCAAACGCTTCTACGACTGGTTCTTTGCGGCGACGCCCCCGCGACAGAGCCTAGGCGGTCCGGGTCTGCCGGGCCTACGTCCCGATTTCGGTAAGATGCCCGACGAGCGATCGTTCACCCCGGCCAAGGCCGATAGCGACAGCCTGCTGAGCACGCCAGCGAAAACCGATGACGGCGCGGCCGCTGACGCGACGCCCGCCGAGGACGCTGCATCGTCTGACGCTGCTGCACCGGCCGAGACCCCCACTACTCCAGATAGTGCCACCGGCAACGCGCCCGAGGCCGAAGCCAAGGCGGACGCGCCTGCCGCTGGCGATCAGAAGTCGCCCGAGACGGCCACTCCTTAGCTACCTCGTCGGTGCGCGGCATCGGCCATCACGCTCGCAGAGCAACGAGTTCCAGGCGCACAAATTGAAACGGGCGCCGCGGGCGAGCAGGTTCGATGTCGAGCGAAACACCATCTTCTCCGGAAACACTCGAGCTGATCGCTCCCGAATCGGCGATCGGTGTACGGCTCGATGCGTTTCTCGCACAGCAGTTGCCGCGTTACAGCCGCGTTCACCTGCGACGGCTCATCAATGCCAAGAGCGTCACAGTGGACGATGTACGCGTGAAGGCGTCCCATGGCTTGCGCGGCGGTGAGCGAATTCTCATAGAGCTGATCGATCCGCCGCGCGCACTGCCCAAAGCCGAGGACATTCCGCTCGAAATCCTCTTCGAGGATCGCTGGCTGGCGGCCGTCAATAAACCGCCTGGCATGGTCGTACATCCGGCCAAGGGGCATTGGTCCGGCACCCTGACTGCGGCATTGCAGTTCCATTTCGATCATCTCAGCAGCGCCGGCGGCCCGACGCGGCCGGGTGTCGTTCATCGGCTGGACCGCGATACCAGCGGCGTGATCCTGATTGCCAAGGATGACCAGGTGCATCGGCTGTTGGCGCTGCAATTCGAAGAACGTTCGATCGAGAAGGAATATTTCGCGATTGTCGTGAATTGCCCTGACCATGACCGCGATTGGATCGATCTGCCGATCGGATTGCATCCGCGCGAACGAGAAAAAATGGCGATCCGGCCGCACGACCCCAATAGCCGTCCGGCTCGCAGCTTTTACGAGGTTCTGGAGCGTTTCCAAGGTTTCGCCGCTGTGCGGATCGAGCCGCGCACCGGACGCACACATCAGATCCGCGTCCATCTGCAGAGCATTGGCTGCCCCGTGCTCTGCGATCGGCAATACGGCGGTCGCGCCGAAATTACACGTGGCGAAGTGCGCCAACAGCCGGCGGACACCGCACTGCTGCTGGGGCGTCAGGCTCTGCATGCGCGGCGACTGTCTTTTGTGCATCCCGAGACGTCGGAGCCGATGACGATCGAAGCGCCGCTGCCGGCAGATATCGAGGGTGTCCTCGCCGAACTGCGGGCCTTTCGCCGCTTGTCCAAATGAAGGTCACAAGGGAAAATCATCGCTTCACTGTCGGCCGCGCTTTCAGGAAAGGCCAGCGGCCTGCGCGGATTCGTGGGAGGAGTCGATGAAAGTCGGAAAGGTGAGATTCCCCAACGGCCAAGAGGCCATCGGGGCGGTGATCGACGAAATGGCCGTGCCGCTCGAAATGAGTGGCGGACATTATCAGTCGCTCGCCGAAATTCTGGAAACCGATGACCCGCTGTCGACGGTCGAGCTACTGATCGATCAATCGGCGCAAAAAGTTCCCGAGTCCGAGGTCGTCCCACTCTCGGTGATCGACTGCCAGGAAGTGTGGGCGGCCGGAGTGACATACACGCGCAGCCGCACGGCCCGCATGGCCGAATCAGCCGCCGCGGCCACGCATTACGATCGTGTGTATGCTGCGGCGCGCCCCGAGCTGTTTTTCAAGGCTACGCCCAGCCGTGTCTCGGGGCCGGGCAAGCCGGTGCGAATTCGCGAGGATGCGTTGTGGAACGTGCCAGAGCCGGAACTCGTGCTGGTGCTGAACTCGCGGCTCAAGCTGGTCGGCTACACAATCGGTAACGACATGAGCTCGCGCGATATCGAAGGGGAGAATCCCCTCTATCTGCCGCAAGCCAAGGTCTACGACGCGTGCTGTGCGCTGGGTCCCTGGATCACATTGGTCGACCGCATGCCGCCGCGCGAGGAAATCAACATTCGCATGGCGATCCGCCGAGGCAAGCAGACCGTTTTCGAAGGGTGTACCAGCGTCTGCAAAATGGCCCGCACGTTCGAAGACCTGATCGCTTACTTGGGGCGCGACAATTTGTTTCGGGACGGGGCATTTCTGCTGACCGGCACAGGGATCGTCCCCAACGACGACTTCTCGCTCTATGCCGGCGACGTGGTTGATATCGCGATCGACGGCATCGGCACCTTGTCGAATCCGGTGGTTCAGGGGTAACACCCAGGGCCGCAGGACGCAGGCTCAATCAACGCGAAAATGCGGGCCCGTACCCGTTTATCTGATCGCTACGAGCCGTTCGACCGGTCTCTACTCGGGCAAGCCGAAAGTCGAAGATGCATTTGTAGTTGCAAATCCGGCCGAGATTGCTACATTGGCTGTTTCAAGTTTTGTTAAAAACCTACAAGTGGGAGCAGTCCTAGCCAACCTTGGGGAAAACCAAGAAGTCGGCAGAGCTGGATTTCGCCAGAGCTGCAAGCCGGCATCGGAGCCGGATGCTGGAAGCGGCCGGTTGCCGGTCAAAGTGGTGGATTTACGACGAAACAGATGACTATCACAAAAGAGCGTAAGCAAGAACTGATCGGGGACTTTCGCCGTGGCGACCATGACACTGGTTCGCCCGAAGTCCAAATCGCACTGTTGACAACCCGGATTGGCGAGTTGACGGAGCACCTGCGGACGCACACCAAGGACTACGCCAGTCGGCGCGGTCTGTTGATGATGGTCAGTCGCCGGCGTCGCCTGTTGGACTACCTGAAGAAGGTCAGCCCTCAGCGGTACTTGGACATCATTCGACGTCTCGATATTCGTAAATAGTCCGCCGCGAGTAGCAGTCATTCCTGCCTCGCCATTTCTGGCATTGAGATCGCCTTTGGCGTCGGGACCGTCGCTGGTCCTCACTCTGTCGCCTGCCCTTGATGGGCACGGTGGTGGTGTTTTCTCAGGGCGCGGTCGTTCGACATGCGCAAGCGCGTTGGTCGCGCTTTTCTCATTCGTCGAGCCGCAGGTCAGGACGCTAAGAAGAAGGATGGAAGAACCTTGAAAGTACGTGTTGAAAAGCAAATCGGTGCGAGCGTCCTGTCGTTCGAGACCGGCTTTCTGGCCAAGCAGGCCGCCGGCAGCTGTCTAGTACAATACGGCGAGACCGTCGTCCTGGTCGCCGCCGCCACCGGGCCACCCCGCCCAGGCATCGACTTTTTCCCGCTCACGTGCGACTACCGCGAGCGCACGGCCGCGGCTGGCAAGTTCCCCGGCGGCTTCCTGAAGCGCGAAGGTCGCCCGACCATGAAAGAGACGCTCACCTCGCGTCTGGTGGATCGTCCGATTCGCCCGCTGTTTCCCGAATGGTTCCACGACGAAGTGCAGGTGCAATGCTTCGTCGTCGCCAGCGATCGTCAGAACGACGCCGACGTGCTGGCCATGAACGGTGCGAGCGTTAGCTTGGGAATCTCACCGCTTCCTTTTCAAGGACCGGTTGCCGCCGTGCGGTTGGGCCGCATCGACGGTCGCTGGGTTCCCTTCCCCACTCAGGATGAACTGGAAGAGAGCGATCTGGACCTGGTCGTCTCGGGCAGCAAGGAAGCTGTCTGCATGATCGAGGGTTTTGCCCGCGAAATGCCCGAGGCCGAGATGATCGAAGCGATCAACGAAGCGCATCGCATCATCATCGAGATTTGCGAATTGCAGGAAGAGCTCTCACGCAAGGTAAATCCCGTCAAGAAGCAGTACGACATCCCGGCTCCGGACGGTGTCTACGAGCGTCTGCAAGGCACCTATTACGGCGATTTCAAAGCCGCCAAGCAGACCTCCGGCAAACAGGCTCGCGCCGACGCGGTCTCCGCACTCAAGGCACGAGTTCTCTCCGAGTTGATTCCCGACCCGAAGGCCGAAGGGGCCATCGCCGTCGGCAGTTTCGACCGCGCCTGGAGCAAGCTCCAAGAGCACGTCGTGCGTGACTTGATTCTGTCGGGCACACGTCCCGATGGTCGTGGCACGAAGGACCTGCGGGCGATCCACTGCGAAGTCGACGTTCTGCCCCGCGTGCATGGCTCGGCCGTGTTCCAACGTGGCGAGACGCAAGCCTTGATCACGATTACGCTCGGCACCAACCGTGACGAGCAACGCGTGGACGGGCTGATCGAAGAGTACTCCAAGAAGTTTATGCTCGATTACAACTTCCCCCCGTTCTCGGTCGGCGAAGTTCGTCCCATCCGCGGCCCTGGCCGTCGCGAGATCGGTCACGGTGCGCTCGCCGAACGTAGCGTGAAGCCGATACTCCCCGATCCGGACGAGTTCCCCTACACCATCCGCGTCATCTCGGACATCCTGGAATCGAACGGTTCCAGCTCAATGGCCACCGTGTGCGGTGCGACGCTGGGTTTGATGGCCGCTGGCGTGAAAATCGCCAATCCCGTGGCCGGCATCTCGGTCGGCTTGGTCAAAGAGACCGAGGATAAATGGACGCTGCTGACCGATATCATCGGCGACGAGGATCACTACGGCGACATGGATTTCAAGATTGCCGGTACGCAAAACGGCATCACCGGAATCCAACTCGACCTGAAGATCACAGGCATCAGCGCCGACATCATCAAGGCGACGATGGCCCAATCGCGTGAAGCGCGGATTCAGATCCTGCGCTCCATGCTGACGGCTATCCCCATGCCTCGCGACGAGATCTCGCCGTGGGCACCGCGCCTGCTGCGGACCAAGATTCCACCCGAGAAGATCGGCCTGCTGATCGGCCCGGGCGGAAAGACCATTCGCGGCATCCAAGAGCAGACCGGCGCCGTGATCGAGGTCGACGACGACGGTACGGTCACCATTGCCAGCAGCGATGCGGGCGCGGCCGAGAGCGCGTTGCGTCGCGTCGAAGCCCTGACCGAGAGCGTCACCGTCGGCAAGCTGTACGAAGGACGCGTCACCAGCGTTAAGGATTTCGGCGCTTTCGTCGAGATTCTGCCGGGCAAGGACGGCTTGGTCCACATCAGCGAACTGTCGGACGAATACGTCAACAGCGTCGGCGACGTGTGCAAAATCGGTGATTCGATGCTCGTTAAGGTCATCGCGATCGACGACCAAGACCGCGTCAAGCTGAGCCGACGTGCGGTACTGCGTGAGCAAGCCGCCGCGGCTGGTAGCGACGACGCCTAAGCGTCGTTAACTCGGTCGATTGGTGCTAATTTCAAAAGAGCCGCCGAAAGGGGAAACCCGTTTCGGCGGCTCTTCTTTTTTTGTGCAGCGTCACAAGCGCGAGGAATGCTTGCCGACAATCATCGTCCGAGATTCAATCGCTCTGCGTGCTGGCTGCGGGGCAGCTTCAGCCGTTAATCGGCAGCCGCAGCATGCGGTCGATCTGCTCGCGCAGCGAAGCCTTGGTTTCGGCGGTCAGCCATTTCCCCTGCGCCATGCAGCGAAATTGGGCGCGCTCCACCTCGTTGGGCTTCCTCGGCATATCGTGATAGATGAGCACGCCCCGGTACGTTTCGATAGGTTCGGTATTCATTGCTAGGCCCCCTAACAGGCTTGCAAACAGGGAATGGGGAACAGGCGGCGTCACCCGAACGCGACGCCGTCTGCCATCCCCGTACGTAACTCCCCCACGGAGTCAGCACTATCATAAGCGAGTCGGGCTGCCGACGAAAAACATTTTGTTAAGGCCGACGCCTGCGAAATGCCTCTCCCCCGGCGGCCGGCCGGCCCTTCACACTCCTCTCATAAAGTTCCGCTATCATGGGCCCCATCACGCCAATCGCTAACTCGGCATCAGGGGATTCGCATCATGGGCCTTCGTCACAAAGCCTTTTACAGGCGTTCGCTGCTTGTCGTCGCCTGCCTGGCAGCCTGGTCGTTTCTACCATCCGGTAAGGCTACGGCCACGGAGATCATCCAACTCTCAGAAGCGACCTGGGACGATGCCGTGCCTGAGGGGAAGGAAGTCGATTGCATCTACGGCGATTGGGTGTTGCGCAACGAGCACATCGTGGCTGTAATTGCCGAAGCTCTGCCGAAGCGCAATGCCAACATGACCGTGCGCAACGTCGGCGGCTCGGTGATCGATCTGACCGAGCGAAAGCAGCAATCGGACCAACTGAGCGCGTACTACCCACTCAACGCGCAGTACGCTCTTGAGGGCCCCGATCAGACGAATGCAAAAGGGCCGGCCCAGAGCAAATCTTCGGAAGTGTCGCTCACCTTCCAGGGCCCATCGACGAAATCAACCGCCGAGGTGATCTACACGCTCGCTGACGACGCCCGCTGGCTGAAAATCACGACCCGCGTCAAGAATGTCAGCGGCGAGGCGCTAGAGCTGCATCTTACGGATGCGATCCGCGCCGACGGCGAGTTCGAATTTGGCGTGGCCGACGAACTGGGCCTGTTCTGGGCCTACGATTCGTTCTGGCGGCAAGGGTATGGCTCCCTGATTCTCGATCCCCAGTGGCAGTTCGCGGCCAACACGCTTAAGTGCGGAGAGCATCCAGAACTCGCGATCAAAGCCAAGGCCGCGGCGGCGCCGCTCGCTGCCGGCGAAACACGCGAGTTGGTGCGATACCTATTTCCTGCCACGAACTTGATCGAAACTCTGGCGATTGCGCGCGACCTGCACAAGCAATCACTGACAACGGTTTCTCTGGCCGTCAAAGACGGCGACGGGCCGGTCCCTGACGCCGACGTTGAAATCAAAAACACGGCGGGCGAGCGTCTGGCTCATGGCCGCACCGACAATAAGGGGCAGCTCGCCGTACGGCTCCCCGCCGGCGAATATCCGGCCGCGGTCAGCGCGCAAGGACGCGACTCGAAGTCGGTCACGCTCTATGCCGAAAGGAACGCTTCGCAAACCGTCGAGCTACCGACGCCCGGCTATGTGGTTGCCAAGATCACGGGCGCCGCGGGCAAAAAGACCGCCTGCAAAGTGCAATTCGCTGGCCACGGAGACACGGCGAGCCCTAACTTCGGTCCCGATAGCGCCATCCACGGCGTGCGTAACATTTATTACACCGAGAATGGCGAATTTCGCGTGCCGCTCGCGCCCGGTGAATACGACGTGATCGTAAGCTATGGTCCCGAACACGACGCGATTTTCAAAACGATCACGATCACAGCCGCCAAGGAAACGGCGCTCGCCGAGGAGCTCAAGCGGTCGGTCGATACCGCCGGCTGGCTAAGCTCGGACTTTCATAGCCACTCGACGCCGTCGGGCGACAACACGGCCAGCCAACCAGGACGCGTGCTCAACTTGCTCGCCGAACACATCGAGTTCGCTCCCTGTACCGAGCACAATCGCATCACGGTCTATGATCCGCACTTGAAGGCGTTCAAGGCCGAGAATCGAATGCTGACCTGCCCCGGCATGGAACTGACGGGCCGCCCCTTGCCGCTGAATCATCAAAACGCGTTTCCGCTGACTCCGCATCCTCGCACGCAGGATAACGGCGCCCCCCTGTCGGATCGCGACCCGGTGGTGCAGATCGAGCGGCTGGCCATGTGGGAGAACAACTCGGATAAGCTGGTGCAGGTCAATCATCCCAACATCGTGCAGATGGCCTTCGACAAGGACCTGAACGGCTCGCCGGACGGCGGCTTCGAAAAGATGTTCAGCTTTATGGACGTCATCGAAGTACACCCGCTGACGACCATCTTCACCCGCCCCGAAAGCCTGCCGAACGAGCGCGAGCAAGGCAACACGATTTACCACTGGCTGCAACTTTTGAACCTCGGCTATCGCATCCCCGGCGTAGTCAATACCGACGCGCACTGGAATTTTCACGGCTCAGGCTGGCTGCGCAACTACATCAAGTCCTCGACCGACGAGCCCACCCAGGCCTCGGTGCCGAACCTGGTACACGCTTGCGAGCACGGCAATATCGTAATGACGAACGGGCCGTTTTTGACCGTGCATGCCAAGGCTGACAAGGGCGCCGACACAGCGCTCGTCGGCGAAGATCTGAAAGCCCCCGGCGGCAAACTGCAACTATCGGTGCGCGTGCAATGCCCGAACTGGTTCGAGGTAAACCGTGTGCAGGTTTTCGTCAACGGCGTGGCGGATCCGAAGTGGAACTACACGCGCCGCACCCATCCCGACAAGTTCCATCAGGCAACGCTCGTCTTCGCCGAAGAATTGCCCGTCGAGCTAACCTCGGACGCGCACCTGATCGTCGTCGCCGCAGGCGAAGGGAAAGAATTGGGCATGGTCGTAGGGCCCGATCACGCCAAGGAAATGCCCACGGCCGTGACGAACCCGATCTTTGTAGATACGGACGGCAGCGGATTCAAAGCCAACGGCGACATGCTCGGCCTGCCACTACCAATCGGCCCGGACTTCAAACCGTCGAAACCGCACAAGCACGAGCGTTAAAGCCGCGGCCCCTCTCCCAGCACCGAGCGCAGACGCAAGTCTTGAGGGGCGAGATTTTGGGGGAACGCATGTTTGGCGGGCGCAAGTTTTGGGGGGCGGGCGTCCCGCCCGCCTGTCGCCTTGCGAACAACTCCTCAGCCTCCGGCGTATACCATGCGCCCATGCCTACTACTGCGCCCAACCGCTGGCGGCCACTTCAGTTCGGGCTAGGTACGTTGCTCGGAATGCTAACGATCGTGACGTTAGGCATCGTGATGCGGCCGTCTATTGATTATCACTTCGGCGAAGGTGATCCGTGCGAGTCGGGAATTGGGTTTAGAATCGATTTTGGATGCTATCGAGATACGCACGACGGAGAGGAGAAAAAAGGGCACTTCTTGGTATCTGCCGGCGTAGGTACGCAATTATATTTCGTCGTACTTCGGTTTAATCCCGACGCGCTTCCTTTTTGCATTGTCCTGATCAGTGCGTTGCTAATTTGGAATCGATGGCGCAGGCTGACAGTTGCCGCGGCCCCAGTTTCATTCCCTGCAAACCGCACCAGCGCGAACGTTAACGACGAATGATCGGTCGTCGTTTTAGCGATATGCGAATAGAACTCTCGGCTCACCCTCGGTGCGGGTCGCTTCCGCCGCAACCCCCTTATGGCAACCGCTGCACTTGCACCGGCATCGTTTGCTGTGCCTCGGGGAAGCATTCCCAGAACTCGGAAAGGTCGTCCGGTGGATAGCCGTCGGGAACCACGACGCCAACAACGATTTGATCCCCCAACCACGGTCTCCAGAAGCGGAATTTTACGATCCGTCCGTGCTTATCGGTGTACGGCTGGCGCTGGCGGGCCTCGCGATAAGATATCGCATAAAATGACCCGCCGGCCGCTTTCAATCGATCCAACATTGCGGCGCGATAGCGGATATTCCGCACCTCCGAGGAAAGCCAAGCCATCGGCACGATTAGCACTGTCACCAAGATCAGCATCTTGCGCAGCGAGAATCTGAACCGTACTCCCGACGGCTTCTGGCATTCTTTATCGATCCATAATCCGATCAACAGCCCAATCACGACCGGCAAAAAAACCCATACCACCGTGTTCGCGTCAGGTGCCCCTGCAAGCGACTGCCGAAACAATCCCGGCCCAACCATCGCGCCGATCAACAAACCGACTAGTGGCCAATGGATTCGCATCGCTGCATGATAACTGCCCCCGGCCGGATGAGCATCTTAATGGCCTTCTCGGGCCGAGAAGGACCTGGGCTGTTGCGCGCGCCTTTCGTAAAATAACCATCCTATGAACCGTGCCACTCCGCCCTCTGCCGACGACGTCAATCAAAAACTGGTCGACCAGTACACCGAGATCGCGCAACTGGCCGGCGGCCTGGCGCACGAGATCAAGAACCCCCTTTCGACCATCGGCCTGAATGTCGAGCTGTTGGCCGAGGACCTGGGGGGCGACGACTCACCGAAGGCTCGCCGAGCGCTGGCCAAGATCGCCGTCGTGCAGCGTGAATGCCAAAGGCTGCAGGACCTGCTCAATGATTTCCTGGCCTTCGCTCGCGTGCGCAAACCGCGATTGGAATCGTCCGACTTGAACGAAGAGGTCCGCCGTCTTCTGAATTTCTTCCGCCCCAAGGCGGCCGAGACCAAGATCGAAGTCGTCACTTACCTGCAATCGGACTTGCCCGGCGTGCTGCTGGATCGCGAAACGTTCCAAAGCGCTCTCTTGAACCTGGTGCTTAACGCACAGCAGGCGATGCCCAAGGGGGGCCAACTCGTGATCAACACCGAGGCGACGTCGCGCGGCGTTGCCTTGCACCTGATCGACACCGGTTCCGGCATGGACGAGCGAACGCGCTCAAAAATCTTTAACGCCTTCTACACGACAAAATCGGGGGGGTCAGGCCTGGGCCTGTCGATCTCTCGGAAAATCGTGGAAGCTCACGGCGGCAAGATCCGCGTCGAGAGCGAGCTCGGCCGCGGGACACAATTTACGATCGAATTGCCCGTACCTGCGCGGTTGGGCGTGCAGGAACCTGCCGCCATCAAAGAATAGCGAAGCGGCAAGGCCAGTGGCCTGCTTCGAGCCAGTTTTGTATTATCGGGCAAATGGTTACAGCCAAGCCCCTTGAGACGGCCGACTCGCCGGCGCTACCGATCCGCGTGCTGATCGTGGACAACGATGCTGCGCACGCCGCAGCCATGGCAGAAAGCCTGGAACGGGTCGGCTACGACTGCACCGTCACCACCAGCGGCGCAGACGGGGCCGCACAGCTCGAAGAAAATGTCTTCGACATCGTCATCACCGATCTGGTGATGACCGACATCGACGGGCTGGAAATTCTCAAACGAGCCAAAGAGAGCCAGCCCGAGGCCGAGGTGATTCTGGTCACCGGGCACGGCACCGTGCCTTCGGCCGTGTCCGCAATGCAGCAAGGGGCCTACAGCTACTTGCTGAAGCCGCTCGACCTGGGGCAATTGCGGGCCGTCACCGAAAACGCCGCGGCCAACCTGCGCTTGCGGCGCACCAATGCCGAACTGCAGCGCCGGCTGGACGAGAAATATGGCTTCGAAGGCGTAGTCGGCTCCAGCCCCAAGATGAACGACGTGATCCAACTGCTCAAGCGGATCGCGCCGACCAACGCCAGCGTGCTAATTCAGGGAGAGACGGGTACCGGCAAGGAACTCGTCGCGCAATCGATCCACCAGAACAGCCCTCGCAAGAACAAAGCCTTCGTGGCGCTGAATTGCGCGGCCCTCAGCGAGAACATTCTCGAAAGCGAACTGTTCGGCCACGTGAAGGGAGCCTTCACGGACGCTTCGACCGATCGCATCGGAAAATTCGAGTACGCGCACGGCGGCACGCTGTTCCTGGACGAAGTCGGCGATATGCCGATGGCCACGCAGATTAAGTTGTTGCGCGTGTTGGAAAACGGCGAGATTACGCGTGTCGGGTCGAACGATCCCGTGAAGGTCAATGTCCGTATCTTGTCCGCCACGAACCGCAACCTGGAAAAGCAGATCACGGCCGGCACGTTCCGCAGCGACCTGTACCACCGCTTGAAAGTCGTCACTGTTGTGTTGCCCCGGCTGGTCGAACGCAGCCAGGATATTCCGCTCTTGATCGAGCACTTCATTCGGCAGTTCGCCAAGCGTCACGAGAAACCGATCAAGAGCATGTCGACCGCCGCGCGGCGCCGGCTGATGGCCTACGACTGGCCAGGCAACGTGCGGCAACTGCGCAACGTCGTGGAAAGCATGGTGGTCGTCGACTACGATGGCGTGCTCGATGTCGATGACTTACCGGTCGAGCTTTCCGCTCCCGCCGAAGGTGCGCCCGAAGCCGTAGCCGGCGACAATCTCGGCAGCCTGGTGGGCAAGCCGCTGACGGATCTCGAACGGCTGTTCATCGGCGAGACGCTGAAGCTGACCGGCGGCAACCGCGAAGAGGCCGCCGAAATGTTGGGGATCGGCGAGCGGACACTGTATCGCAAGATCAAAGAATACGACCTGTAGTCGCAGGCGGATCCGTGTAGGCCGTCGCTCGACACACCGCCGCCCGCTTTGCCATTTCTGAACGGACTCTTATGGCCACGATTCGACAATTGCCGCAAAGCGTGATCAACAAGATCGCCGCCGGCGAGGTCGTCGAGCGGCCAGCCAGCGTGGTCAAGGAGTTGGTTGAAAACTCGCTCGACGCCGGCGCCAAGCGCATCGAGGTGGCCGTCGCCCAAGGGGGCATGGACCTGGTCCGTATCGTCGACGACGGCCTAGGCATACCGGCCGAGCAGTTGCCGCTGGCCGTCGCCAGCCACGCCACCAGCAAGCTCGTTTCGGCCGATGATCTGTTTCGCGTCAATACACTCGGCTTTCGTGGCGAGGCGCTCGCGTCCATCGCCGAAGTCAGCCATTTCACGCTCCGCAGCCGCACCGCAGATGCCACGGCAGGCGCTGAGTTGGAAGTCATTGCCGGCAACCATCGTCCGGTCGTCCCCTGCGGTTGTCCGACCGGCACCGTGATCGAAGTGCGCAATTTGTTCGTCAACACGCCGGTGCGACGCAAGTTCCTCCGCTCGACGCAGACCGAGATGGGACACGTCACCGAGGCCTTCACCCGCCTGGCCCTGGCCAGTCCGCACGTCCACTTCGTGCTGCGGCACAACGATCGCATGGTCTATGACTTGCCTCCCAGTCAGGACTGGCGCGAGCGCATCGGCTCGTTCTTCGGGCCTGAGCTGCGTGATAATCTGATCTGGATTGAAAGCGTCGACGATCCGATCCGCCTGGCCGGCTATGTGGCCCATCCCAGCCAAAGCCGTACCAGCACGCGGATGCAGTATCTGTTTCTGAACGGCCGCTACGTCCGCGATCGGGCCTTGCAACATGCCCTGGCCGAATCGTATCGCGGGCTGCTGCTGACCGGGCGCTATCCGATTTCTTTCCTGTGCTTCGACATGCCGGCCGATATGGTCGACGTCAACGTCCATCCCACCAAACTGGAAGTCCGCTTTCAGGACGGCGGTCGTCTCTACAGCCAACTGCTGGGCACGATCCGCACCAAGTTCCTGACGAGCGATCTGACGCACGCCGTCGCGGCAGACCGCATCGCGCAGCCAAGCGCGAATTTCGCAGCCAATCCCGCAGCGCAAACAACCTTCGAAACAAACGGCGGCGCGCCGCAATCCCCGGCCGGCAGCGCCTTCGTCGATTGGGCGAAAAGCGAATTGTCAGCCCGGCAGCCACTATCGGCGCCGGACGCTCTGCCGACCTCCGTCCCGGCACGTCCCACAAGCTCGCTCATGGACGGTCCCCCTCTGGAACTCGTTCCGCTCGAGCGGCATTGGGAACCGGCAGGCGCGCACGAAGAACCTTTGCCGAATGATTCCACGGCCGCGCACGACGCGGGCATGCGCTTCGATCTCCACACTGCTGACAATCGGACTCCGGCCTGGAACCTGCGTCCGCATGGACCAGGATTCGCCGCAGAGCAGGCTATCGGTTCCTACGCCGCCCCCGCGACGCAGGCCGTGCAAATTCATAACCGTTACCTGGTCACCGAGAGCGCCGAAGGGGTGTTGGTCATCGACCAGCATGCCCTGCACGAGCGCGTGCTGTACGAACAATTTCGCACGAAGGTGTTGGCCGGCGCACTCGAGACGCAAAGCCTGCTCGTGCCTGAACCGGTCGATCTCAGCCCGGCCGAGGCCGCCGCGGCGCTGGAGCACAGCGAACTATTGGCGCAGCTCGGCATTCGTATCGAGCCGTTTGGTGGCGGCACCGTGCTGGTGTCGAGCTACCCGGCAATGCTCAAGGCAGCCAACCCCGCTGCCCTACTGCGCGACATGGTCGAGTTGCTGGTCAGCGGTGCGCGAGCGCCCGAGCGGCGCGATCTGCTGGACGAGCTATTGCACATGATGTCGTGCAAGGCCGCGGTGAAGGCGGGCGATTCGCTCACGCCGGCCGAAATCGAAGCGCTCTTGGCCCAGCGCCACTTGGCCCAAGATACGCACCACTGCCCACACGGTCGCCCCACGGCCCTGGTCTTCACGCGCGAGGACCTGGACCGGCAGTTCATGCGCACCTGACGGGCCATTAAACGCCGTTGCCGCGGCATCCCCTACCCGCGACCTCTCTTGCCCGCCTTTGGTGCCGGGCGGCGTGAATCGGACTGCCCCGCCGGGGTCCAGACTCTATACTAGAGCGATCATATATTCTCTCGTTCTCCGCGTGGGCTTCTAGCATGATTTGCGTCAGTATTGGCCGCGGCCGGCATCGTCACGTCATCGCCGAACATAAGCACTTGGTCGACCAGGGAGCCCAGTTGGTCGAACTGCGGCTCGATTACATCAACGGCCAAATCAACCTCAAACGCGTGCTGGCCGACCGCCCCTGCCCGGTGATCATCACGATCCGCCGCACGCAGGATGGTGGTAAGTTCAACGGCGACGAGGCCGCGCGGATCATGCTCTTGCGCACGGCCATTGCCGAAGGGGTCGAGTATGTCGACCTGGAAGAAGACATCGCCAGCAAGATACCGCGCTACGGCAAAACGAAGCGCATCATCAGCCTGCACGACTTTCGCAAAACGCCCGAGAACTTATCCGAGCTTCATGCGCGATTGACCAAGCTCGACGCCGACATCGTCAAGATGGCGACGCTCGCCAATCACCCGCACGATAATCTGCGGATGCTGCGTCTGGTGCGCGAGAGCAAGAACCCCACCGTCGGCTTCTGCATGGGAGACGTCGGTACCCCCTCGCGGTTGCTGGCCGGACGTTACGGTTCACCGTTCACCTACGCTACGTTCCATCACGAGCGGACACTCGCACCTGGGCAGCTTAGTTTCCAGCAGATGCGCGAAATCTACGATTACGACAACATCAACGAGGCCACCGAGCTGTATGGCGTGATCGGCGACCCGATCGGCCACAGCATGAGCCCGCTAATCCACAACACGGCCTTCCGGCAGGCCAAGCTGCCCAAGGTGTACCTCCCGTTTCGCATCCCACGCGAGGACCTGGCCAGCTTTATCGAAGACGCGCGAGAGCTGGGTATCCGCGGACTGAGTGTCACGATTCCGCACAAGGAAGCGGTGATGAAATGGCTGGGGAAGATCGATGGTGCGGTGAAGGGGGTGGCGGCGGCCAATACGCTGATCTTCGAGAACGGCGAGCTATCCGGCTATAACACCGATTATCGCGCCGCGATGGACAGCCTGGCCTCGGCCATGGAACTGGACGAACAAACTGCCACGACCCGTTTCCTGCAAGGTAAGAACGCCCTGGTATTGGGCGCCGGCGGCGCTGCCCGCGCCATCGCTTACGGATTGCTACGTCGTGGCGCCGAGGTCACGCTGGCCAGCCGCACCGCGCAGCGCGCTGACACGCTGGCGAAATTCCTGGGCTGCCGCGCCATCGACTGGACGGCCCGCTACAACTATCCGGCGGACGTTCTCGTTAACTGCACCCCACTGGGTATGCATCCGAACGTCGACGAGACGGCCTACGAAAAGCACCATCTCAAACCGTCGATGGTTGTGTTCGACACCGTCTACAACCCCGAGACCACATTGCTGGTAAAAGATGCCCGCAACCGTAGTTGCACGGTGGTCACCGGCGTCGAGATGTTCATTCGCCAGGCCGCGCTGCAATACAAGCTGTTTACCGGCCAGGAAGCCCCGGCCGAATCGATGCGAGAAGTCTTACGGCGCGCCATTGGGCCCGCGAAAGCGTGACCCGGCGGGCGTTCGGGCAGCGTCCTATAATTTCCAAGCGGCGCGTTGCCCTGTCCGATGGCTTTGAACGCCATTCGCGGGGTGCCAGGAACCCGATCTTTTTGTCGATTGTCACGCGTCGAGGTGCCCGTGCTCGAAAACCTTGTGCTAATCGGCTATCGCGGCACCGGTAAAACAACCGTTGCGCAGCAGTTGGCGCTGGCGCTCGGCTGGGATTGGTGCGATAGCGACGTCGAGGTCGAACTGCGCGCGGGCAAATCGATTGCCGCGATCTTTACCGACGACGGCGAACCCGCCTTTCGCGACCTGGAAAGCAAGGTCATCGCTGACCTGGTCGCGCAGCCGCGCACGGCAATCGCCGCTGGCGGCGGAGTCGTTCTGCGCAACGATAATCGTCAATCGCTGCAGAGGGCTGGAAACATCGTCTGGCTCACCGCGTCGATCCCGACGCTTGCCGCGCGGATAACAGCCGACGCCACGACGGCAGCGCGCCGCCCGAACCTGTTGGCCGGCGGCGAGTCCGAGATTCGCCAATTGCTGGTCGAGCGCACTCCGCTCTACCAGGCCGCGGCCACGATCGAAGTTGCAACCGACGATCGCGCACCGCAAGACATTGCTGGCGAAATCATCGACCGATTGCATCTCGGCGGCCGCGGCCAGGAGGGGGAGTAACCTCCCTCGCACGCATGCCGTTTGTAATGCGATTCGTCGTTCTTTACCTGATCGGCGCCGCCGTCGCGCGACTGGTGAACTGGTTCTCGTGGTGGCTGGTGCAAATACAACAACCGCTGGCGATCGTTGCAGCGCCGCGGTCTGCGACCGCATCTCGCCATGGCTCCAAGAACGTCCGCTGGTCCGCCTGGGTGCCGATCGTAGGGGCCTGGCAAGTTCGTCGTAAGGCAACTTCCGGTGCCGGCCCGAGCGGCTGGCGTCCTTTACTTCTCGAATTATTGCTCGGGCTCGGTTTTGCAATTCTCTATTGGTGGGAAGTCCCTAACTGGGAGCTATTGCGCGACCAGGCGCCACCCGGATTTGCCCCGGCCGGCAGCGACTGGTTTGTCCTTCATGCGCAATTCGCCAGCCACCTGTTGCTTGTCACGTTTATGCTGGCGGCATCGCTTGTCGACATCGACGAACAGACGATCCCCGACCTGGTGACGATTCCCGGAACCCTGCTCGGTTTTCTTGCGGCCACGATCATGCCTGCCTCGCTACTGCCGGTGATCGATCCGGCGAACGGCATGTTAAGCGTGGGTTTCTTGAATCTGGCCAGTCCCAACGAACCACCGATTCACCTGACACCGAACGCGACGTTTGGCTGGCTCTGTGCAGCAATTCTCTGCTTCTGGCTGTGGTGTTTGGCGCTCTTGCCGTGGCGACGGGGTGGACGGCGCGGTTGGCGGCATGCCGTGGCGCTGACAACCGCTCGATGGCGCCGCGACCCTTTGAGCATCGTGGTCGTGGCCTGTGCTCTCGTCGGCACCGCAGCCATCGGCGCAATCTGGTTCTTCGGTGGTGAGCGGTGGCTGGGGCTTGTCAGTTCATTGCTCGGGATGGCCGCCTGTGGTGGGCTGATTTGGGCAGTGCGCATCGCCGCCAGTTGGGCGCTCGCGCGCGAGGCGATGGGGTTCGGCGACGTCACTTTGATGGCGATGATCGGCAGTTTTCTTGGGTGGCAGACCAGTCCGATGGTCTTCTTTCTGGCACCTCTGGCCGGCTTGTTCGTCGGGTTAATTCAATGGTTCGTGAAACGCAATAACGTCATCCCCTATGGTCCTTTCCTATGCCTGGCGGCGCTTTTTGTGATCGTCAAATGGGGACCGATCTGGACTTGGGCCATGCCGCTGTATGATCTGCCGTGGCTGGTCCCCACCGTGATCGCCATTTGCCTGGTGATGCTGGCCATCATGCTTCGCGGTTGGCGGACATTACGCACCGCCTTGGGCATTGGCGATTAGCGGAACGACGCGACGCATTGGTCTGTTGTCCGCACGGCAATCTGGCTTACGCGTTCGACTTTGCGTCAATCATCATTCGCCGGGCTCCTCTCTCGACACGATTATCGCGACCGTAGCAGTTGTTCCGATCGTCGGCCCGCGCACCCGGAAATCCGCCAATTCTCCGCCGCCTAGCCTCGGAACAGAAAATAGATTTCCCATGAGCCCGGACGCGGTATCGGCCGGGCGGAACGCTCGCTCAAAAACTTCGCGCGACCCTTGGCGACGCGAATTCCCATTTCCATCGAGGATCGAATCATGGCTGTTCGCGGAAATCGTTTCGTGCTTGTGGTGGGTGTGATTGCTCTGAGCGTGGCTTTCGCCGCTGGCACGGTCATGGCTCGCGGCGGTGGACATGGTGGCGGCCATCATGGCGGAGGTCATCATGGTGGCCACCACGGCAACCATCATCACGCGCATCACAGCAGCCATCATCATGCCCATCACCACACCCATGACCATCATCATTCGCACCACGGCTTCGGCGGTGCCGGATGGGGTGGTGGTTGGGGGGGCGGATGGGGTGGCTGGGGCGGCGGTTGGGGTTCGCACCTCGGCTATGGCCTGGCTGGCTACGGGCTAGGCAATTGGGGCAACCCGATCGGCGGCTGGAACAACTACGCCGCGAATCAGCCCATCTCGGTTCCGTACGGGGGCAACTCGCTGGCCTACGACTCGAACGTCGGCGCACAGCCCAACGCTGGCGTGGACAACCTGGCCGCGAACGATCAGAACAGCGGCGCGCCAATCGAGAACCAGTACGCCGACACACAACAGAACAATGCTCAGCGTCCCCCTCTCGATCAGCTCGCATCAAACGATGAAATGGGCAACGAAGAAGAGGAAGACGGCGACACCGTCGACTACCGCGGTGCGATTTACCTCGCGCTCCCCAGCAAGGACGCCCAAGTATTCCTCAATGGCAACCCTGTGCCGGGCGAAGGAGACCAGCGCGTGCTGCTGACTCCAGAGATCGACAACGAAAACGATCAGGCCGAGAAGTTCGACATTCGCACCGTTTGGAACGAGAACGGCCGCGAGCAAAATCGCGAAACGAATGTCCAGGTCGCGGCAGGCGGCGGCGTCGCGGTGAACTTCACCAAGCCGATTGATCCGCAGAAGCCGTTCATTGCCCTTTATCAGCCCCAATACGGCGACGATTCGGAAGGCGATGAGCAAGGCACCGAGGCCACGGCGCAGCAAGAGCCGGCGCAAGAGCATCACCCGGCCTCGCCCCACGCGCATCGCGCCACGGAAGCGGCCCGTCCGACCAACTAGGTTCAAGGGAGCGGCGTTTCGCCAGATTCGTAGAACAGCCTGTGATCACACCTGGTGCGATCACAGGCTGTTCGCTTTTGCAAAGGTTTTGTTCCATGCGACCGCTCTTCGCCACCGTGACCGATTGCCAGCAGCATGCCGACTTGCTGCAACACGGCCGATGCGGCGTGATCGACGTGGCCGACGAGCAACTCGTACGCATTCGCCTGCGTCCTTTCTCGCACCGTCCGTCGCAGGTCGAAGCACTGACCTGGGGACGTCTGATCCATCGCTGGCGTTCGGGAAATCGCTGCTGGCTTTATTACCGGGAGCCTCGTCGATTGCCGCAGTTCTTAGTGCTGGATTACGTCGTCTCGACACGCGGCACGACGCTGGCCACGTTTCGCGGCGCTCTGGGCGTTCTGGATGAGCTGGCTCGCCTGAAGCGAACCGACGCTTTGGTGTGCGACGTGGCCACGGCGCGCATCTCGGATCGGTTGCTCGCTCGCTGGGGTTGGGAGCCGCACGCTCCCGGACCGCGGCACCGGCATTTCATCAAGCGCTTCTACGGGCAGTACCCCGACTGCGACACGCTAGCAGCCGCGATGCTGTCTCGTGGCGACGCGCCGCCGGCAACCTCGCGATTGGCCTTGTGTCGCTAATACCCCCTGGCTACCATCCCTCGCTTGCCGCGCCGTTACGGAAGGTGCGCAGTCGGAAACCGTCTGTGCGAACATGCTTCGGTCGGTTCGGCAACGGGCATCTCGCTGCACATCTGCTTGAATCTCTTCTTGTTTCTGTCCTGGATCTTGGAGTTAGCCGCCATGCGAGCCGTGGCCGCTGCGCGCTGGTTGTGGATTCTGCCGTTAGCCGTGGTCGGCTGCGCGCAGAATTCCCTCTCGTCGCAGAGCCAGGTCTCATCATTGCAGCAGCAGCAAGTCGCCCTCGCCCAGCGGAACACGGAACTACAAACCCGGGCCTCGGCACTTGATAAAGACAATCAAGAATTGCAGTCGATGCTGGGGCAGTCGCAGCAGCAGTCGCGATTGCTCGAGGACCAGGTGTCCGCACTGCGCGATCAATTGGGCAGCGCCACTTCGCAACTAGCCAAGGTCAAAGAGCAAACGCCCCCCGCAGGCACTCGCCCCGAGGCCTGGACCGTCTCGTCCAAGCCGGCCGGCGCGAAGATCACGGCCAACAATAGCTTGAAGAGCCAGTTACCGGCGATCGAGATCCCCGGCATCGAAGTGCGTGCTGACGGCGATGTGATACGGATCGAATTGCCCAGCGCGCGCCTCTTTTCACCTGGCACGGCGCGGTTGCTGCCCGAGGCCAGCCCCCTCCTGGACACCGTGGCCACCGATATCCAAAAGCTCTGTCCCGACCAGATTGTGGGAATCGAGGGGCACACCGACAGCGACCCTTCCAGCGCTGGCAAATGGCAGAGTAATCACCAGTTGTCGATCGGCGAAGCCATGGCCGTGTACGACTACATTTCGCTCCGGTCGCGCCTGCAGCCGGGCCAACTCTTCGTGGTTGGTCACGGTCCGAACCACCCGATCGTCTCAAACGGAACGCCGGCGGGCAAAGAACGGAATCGCCGGGTGGAGCTGGTCATCTACCCCGAGCGCACCCCGGGACGTTAGAATCGGGTGGCTGGCGAACCAGCGGCGACCCGGTGCTGTCCCTTTCAGGACCGTACCTGGCACGAGCTCGCCCGCCCCACGGTCCTCGATCTTCCTCGAAATCCCCGCCTGACTGGCACGCACCACGAGCACTATGATCGCGATTATCGACTACGGCATGGGCAATCTGCGGAGCGTGCAAAAGGGCTTCGAGAAAGTCGGGCACCAGGCAACGATCACGAGCGACCCGGCCGTTATTGCCGATGCACCCCATGTAGTCCTGCCAGGGGTCGGAGCGTTCGAGGACGCCATGCACGAACTCGAGGTACGCAAGCTGATCGACGTCGTCCGCACGGCGGCCACGTCAGGCCGGCCCTTCCTAGGCATCTGCCTGGGGCTGCAGCTTCTGTTTGACGTCAGCTATGAAGGGGGCTGCCATCAGGGTCTGGGCATTCTGCCGGGCGAGGTAGTGCGCTTCGCGCCGCGCGAAGGATTCAAGGTCCCGCACATGGGCTGGAATCAACTGGCGATCGAGCGACAGCCGCCGATCTTCACCGGCCTTTCGCCCGCCCCTTACATGTACTTCGTGCATTCGTATTACGTGGCACCACAAGACAGCCAGGTCATCGCGGCCGCGGCCCACTATCCCGATCCCTTCACGGCGGTCGTGTGGCGCGACAATCTCTTCGCCACGCAATTCCATCCCGAAAAGAGTCAGCAGGACGGACTGCAGATTCTGCGAAACTTCGCTGAACTGCCGGCGTAATCGTGCGCCGCAAAACCGCGGCGACAGCAAAACCGGCGCTCGGCCAGCCGCTCAGAGATCACGCCCTTGCACGGGGCGATCGGCCATCTTTTGGCGTAGCGCTGCGATGACTTCGGCCGGGACGAATCGGCTCAGCTCTTCGTCATCGGCCAACGGGGCGATCTGCTTGATCAGCGAGCTCGAAACGTGCGCGAACTCGGCGTCGGCCAACAGCACCACGGTTTCTAAGCCGGGATCGAGTTGCCGATTGGCCATCATCATCGTGATTTCGGTTTCCAGATCCGTCAGCGGCCGCACGCCGCGGATCATCACGCGGGCGCCACACTTGCGGACGAAATGCACGGCCAGGCCCGAGAATTCCTGCACCTCGACATTGGGAATGCGCTCGGTGACGTGACGGACGAGCGCTTTGCGCTCTTCCAGCGAGAACAGCGGATCTTTGCCGGCGTTGATCCCGATCCCGACGATCAATCGATCGACCAGCCGGCTCGAACGTTCTATGACGTTCAAATGCCCCAGCGTAATGGGATCGAACGAGCCGGTATAGACAGCCACCCGTGCGTCGGTCGGCGACATGGCGAGCACCGCGGAAGATCGAAAGCAAAAAACGTGGCCGCGAATGGGCCACCCGCTCGATCATGGCCGCGCGGCAAGTGAAATGCAAACGGCTCGGCGAAGTGCGTCGCCCGAAGGAGAACAGCCGCCATGCGGACGAGGGACGGTTATACCGATGCAGCCGGTCATGCTGGCGCGCAAGAGACTACCGACGGTACTTACCGGTCGACGATGCTGCCTGCGTCAAGAACGCTATCGCGTGGCGAAAATCGGCGCTGCGTCAGGCTTTCGCCTTGGCCTTCGTCTTCGTGGCCTTGACCGGGGTCGCGCCCTTCGAGTTCTTCACCGCGGCCGATAGGCGCGACTTCAAGCGTGCCGCCGCATTGCGATGAATCACTCCGCGCGCCGTGGCTTTGTCGAGGCTGCGGGCCGCCCCACGCAGGGCAACATTGGCCGCGTCAGTGTCGGCGGCGATCACGGCGTCACGCACTTTGCGAACTTCGTTCTTCAGCACGCTGCGCGCGGCACGATTGCGTCCTCGGCGGACGATGTTCTGGCGAAGACGCTTCTTGGCACTGTTCGATGTCGGCATACGGAGAGTTAAATCCAGAAGGCAGTAGGTGCGACCAGGCGAGGCTCGTTCTTACCGGCCTCGCAGGGCCAAAACAGGGGGCGACCTCGCCGGACTATGCCGCCAGGCCGCGAATCTCCCGGGGCGGCTAGCCCGAGGACCCGCCATCTTCCCTTAATTGATTGAGTTTGTCCAGCAGGTCCGCCACGTCTTTATAGCCGAAATCGAGGCCGGCCAGCTCGTTCAGGTGCCTTTCGGCCACGTCCAGGTTCTTCATGAACAAGGCCAGCTTGCCGGCGCGGTATAGGGCGACCTTTTTTTGATCCGGTTCGCGGTCCGAAGTCGCGATCACCGCCTGCTCGAAATTGCTCATCGCCAGCTTGAATTGCTTGATCGATTGGAAGCATTCCCCCAGCCCCAGGTGAATGGCCGCTTTCCGTTTCGTGTCAGCGTGGGCCTGCTGGTAAATCTTGATCGCCTCGGCGAAATTTTTCGCCCGCTGCAGCCGTACGGCAAACTCGAACTTCAAGGCGGCATTGTCGGGATAACGGTCCGACCGGCTGCGATAAACCTCGAGTTCCGTACGATTCAGGGCTTCGTTCATCTGCCGCCACAGATCGACCGATTCCTGCGTCTTCTCGGCCTGGGCGCGCTTCTGCGCGATTTCCAAGTCGCGGCGTGCGCGGCGCATCTGCACGTCTTCTAACCGCTCGCGAATCGTCATTTCTCCACCGGACACTTGCAGAGCCTTGGCCAATACTTGTTCGGCCTGCTCCAGCCGGTCATGACGCAGATGTAAATCTGCCAACTCGGAATAGTTCTCGACCTTCTCAGGATTCTTGGCGATCGCCTTTTCCAACTGCTGCTCGGGCGTGAGCTTCGCGACGCCTGTCCCCTGCCGGTCGGACTGGGCATCCTTGTCGACCATCACCTCGGTGCTGGATTCGGCATCCTCGTAGCCACCTTTGTGAATCGTCTTTTCAACCGTCAGATTCGCGATCGAGCGGTTGGCCTCTTCGTCGCGTGGGCTGACTTTTTGCACCCGCGTCCAGCAGACGATGGCCTCATCGAAGCGTCCCAGCCGGCCGAGTGCCCGGGCGTAAAGTCGGTTGACGTCGATGTCGGCGATATCAACGTCTTGCGCCAATTTCAGGTACGCCAACTGCACTTCGTCGAATTGCAGTTGCTCGCAGGCATTGGCCATTTGCTTGAGCGACTGCAAATCCCAGGGATTCAGTTTGAGCATCTCAAGGCCGCTGTTCAGAACCGCTTTCCAGTCCTTCTGCATGTAGGACTTTTGAATCGATCCCTTGACCATGCCCCCCTTCAACCCGGCCAGCTTGCTCCCTTTTTTGTTATTCCCGTATTTCTTCTGCAGGTTGTTGAGAAAATTCTGCACGTACAGCAGGTTGCCGGGATCCCCCTGCACGCATTGCGTGAACATCTCGGTGGCGTAGTCGTAGTTCCCCTTCGAGGCGCTCTTGCTGCCGTGCTCGAAGCAGGCCTGCAAGCGCCCGCGCATCTGGCGCGAGACTGGCTGTTGGGGATCGTCTTTCGAGGGCTTGTCGGCCATAGGCGAAAATCGAGATCGTTGTCGACGGGTATGCGAAGTGGAATTCGTTTCAGTTGATCTGCCAGGAATCCGCTCGATCCACGGGGAGAACCGAACGACAGAGCCACAAATGTCGCTTCGCTACCGAAATCTGGCCGCGACGACTGTGATGCCGGCCGACGAGTCCCTAAGATCGATTCATCGAGAAGCGGCCCGAAATAGACAGCCAGGGCCGCGTTTCGATCGGTAATTCCCCATTCTACCAGCAGGCCGCAGCCACACAACTTCGCTCCTATGCCCTCTCGCACCCCAGCAAGTATCGCAGCCGTGTATTTAGTCGGAGCAGGCCCGGGAGATCCCGGACTGTTGACCGTGCGCGGCGCCGAATGCCTGGCGCGAGCGGACCTGGTGCTGTACGACTACCTCGTCAATCCGCAGACGCTCACCCACGCGCGTCCCACGGCCGAAAAGGTTTGCCTGGGCCGGCATGGCGCGGGACGCATCCTGTCGCAGCAAGAAGTCAACGAACGAATGATTGCCGCGGCACGCGCCGGGCGAATCGTCGTCCGTCTGAAGGCTGGCGACCCGCTCGTTTTTGCTCGTGCGACGGAAGAGTGCGGTGCGCTGATCGCCGCGCAAGTCCCTTTTGAAATCGTCCCGGGCGTGACCACGGCGCTCGCCGCGGCGGCCTACGCCGGAGTGCCCGTGACGGGGCGTCAACTTTCCTCGGCCGTGGCCCTGGTCACGGGGCACGAGGAAAACGGCAAGGAGGCCGTTCTCAATTACGCCGCGCTGGCCAGTTTCCCTGGCACGCTGGTGTTTTACATGGGAGCGACAACCGTCGCCCATTGGGCCGGTGGATTGCTAGCCGGTGGCATGCCTGCCACGACGGCCGTGGCCGTGATCCGCCGTTGCACGTGGCCTGACCAGGCGACCATTCGCACGACGCTCGGCGAAGTTGCCGAGGTGTTTCATACGCAAAAAATCCGGCCTCCTGTCATCACAATCGTCGGCGACGTGGCCGGCGCCGAACCGTTGGCCGATTGGTTCACTGGCCGCCCGTTGTTCGGCCAACGCGTCATCGTGACGCGCCCCGTGGAACAGGCGGACGAACTGCGTTCCCGGCTGACCGATTTGGGTGCGGACGTGTTCGTGCAACCGGCCATCGAGATCGGGCCGCCCGCTGATTGGGCGCCGGTCGATCGCGCTCTCGAAAAAATTACCGACTACCAATGGCTGGTTTTTTCGAGTGCGAACGGCGTCAAGTTTCTCATCGAACGATTGCTCGAACAGGATGACGTGCGACGTTTGGCCGGTGTCCGTCTGGCCGCCATTGGACCGGCCACCGCCGAGGCATTGGCACAGTACTCGCTGCGGGCGGAACTTGTGCCGCCCGAGTTTCGGGCCGAAAGCCTGGCCGCTGCCCTGGCCGGGCGCGTGTCAGGTCAACGCGTGTTATTGGCACGGGCCAGTCGCGGCCGAGAACTGCTGGCCGAAGAGTTGCGCGCCGCCGGCGCACAGGTCGACCAGATCACGGTCTATGAAAGCCGTGACGTTACGGTTGCCGATCCGGCGGTCGCGGCGGCCTTGTCCGGCGAGCATCCGGTGTGGGTCACGGTCACAAGTTCGGCCATCGCCCGCTCTTTGGCGACCATGATCGGTGGGGATTTGAAGCGGGCCCGACTGGCAAGCATCAGCCCCATCACGACCGAAACGTTGAAAGAATTCGGTTATGACGTCGCCGTAGAAGCCGCGGAATATACGACCGATGGGCTGATCCGCGCGATTCTCGCCGGCTGAGTTTGCCGGGCGTAGCAACTACGCGGGGTCACGCGCGGCCGGATATTCGTGACATTCCGCAGCAGCCCCGAGCGCGAAAAACTGGCCCCGGATTTCCGCCCCAAGCGCTCGTTACATTCCTTCCAGTAGACGTGCTGGCGGTGCCGACGATTCCCATGCCGGGGCGTTGTGTCGTTCGTCGAAATTGCGAGGGATTGCTATGCGTGCGTCAAGCTCTTCCGCGGTGCTGTTGGTCAGTGTAACGGCCGATGCAACGTCCCTCGACCACGCTTCGCGACAGCCGCTCACGACTGCCGCCGAGTCGACGCTCGAATTGCTCGTCGAAAACGACATTGCCGCGACCTGGGGCTGCCGTTCGCCCATCGACTTTCCGTTGGTTTCAGCAATCGTCGCAAACGAACCGCGCCAAGCAATGGCGGTAACACTCACCCACGACGGTGGAGCGCTCATGGCCGAGCAACTCCGTCGCGAAACATTGCGAGCGCGCGCCGGTGGCCTGCGACTGACGACGGTGTTCGCTCGCAAAGCCTTGTCGACGGAAAGCTACCAACTGTTGGCCAAGTACGGGATGTCGGCCCTCCATGTCGCGGCCCAAGGCGCGGGCGACCGTGCGTCGACCAGTCGGATTCGCCGTGCCGGGCAATGGTTGCTACCGATGGCCGCCCGCAGTAGCGCCGTTCCCCAAAAACTGCGTTGGGGCCTGTGGCGCATGCCGCAAGCGATCAGCCTGACAAACGAAGGCGCCTGGCGCGTGCGACACGCGATCGACCGCGCCGTGGCGACGGCTGATATGATCCACCTGGAAATCGATCTGGCATCGGTCTCCGCAGGAGCGCGACGACCAGCCGAGGACCTGGGGTCGGTAGTGCGGCAGATCTCGTCGTATTCCCGGCAAGGAGGGCTGCAGACCCAAACCTTGGTCACGGCCGCAACGATTCTTTCGCAACCACGTCACACCGCCGCTCCGGCCTGCTCGATCCTGCGGAGACAAGCCGCCTAGTGAAGGATGCGCGAGGATTGCGCCGCTAAGTGGCTTCGCGAAGCGTCGTCCAGCTTAGATAGCCGAGCATCATGGCGGCGACGATAAAGCCGATGTCCATGAAGGTACTGGCGCCGCCGAAGGGGAATCTAAGGGGCGTCACGTCCAGTCCGAAGACCAGTACGAGTAATATCGCGACGACGATTCCGCTGATACTCAAGGCTCTCGGCATCGGCCTACTTCCCGCTCGGACATCCGCTACCACGGCTAAACTCTCTAGTATAGTCGGGCTCTCGCCCCTGTCAGCAGCCGACCTGAAACGTTGCCAGGATCCGGCCGCGATAGGATTGTGACGTTTCTCAGGCCTTTCGCAATGAGAGGAGATGCTTTCTCCCCGCCGGCGAGAACTCTGACCCGCGTCGCGCCGCCCGAAATCTCCGCTCCGCCGGCCGGTTTTGCGGTGCCTTCTCCGCATCCTAGTTACGTAGCTCGGGGCGTGCAAATATGCAAATGACCACCGACCAATGATCGAGCCATGATCCGTATTCTGCAGTCGCGGGGAAGGCTCCGGATCGCATGCTGCCGCGTTGCCTTGGTCAGGATTCGCTCAATCAGGTGACGTTACAATCGGGTGAACTGCTTCACGCCCTACTACCCGGCGCGGCACGTCCGCATGCAGAAAGGTTGAAGCGGCCGTTAGCTCTTGATAGTGTGGATCTAGCGCCCCCCCCCGCACTTTGCGATCTGTCGGAACCTCGAGGAATCTCATCGTGAAATTGTCGCTCTTTTGCTTGCTGACTCTTGCGATCCTCGCCATCGGTCTTGCTTCGTCACCGCAGGCGCACGCTGCCCCCACCACACAGTTCGAGGAAAAGCGATTCGCAAAGCTCGACACCAATGGTGACAAGAAGCTGAGCGAGGAGGAGTTCGTCGGCGAGAAAGCCGGCAAGTCAGCCACGAAGGCGAAGAAGGAGTTCGTGACACTCGACAAGAACGGTAACAAATCGTTGACATTCAACGAATTCCAAAGAAGGTAGCGCGCCTTTCTCTGCCACAAGATCCACCTTTCTCTCGCGACGATTCTTTGCTCGCCTCCGCAGGACAATCTTCGCGCGTCATCGATCGGGCGTAGGCTGCGGTAACAACTTCGTATCCTGCGGCGTTAGCCCTTGTTTCGGCCCCACGATCGGGCTGTAAGCTCGCTCGCCAAGCGGTAACGTGCCGTCGCGCGGCTTGTACTGCTTCGGCCGGGAGCTAGTCTCGCCCCCCGGCACAGCGTAGGCGCCGGCCGGAGCCACAGGTTGACGATACCCTTGCATTTGCAGATGTGATTGCGTTTCGCTGCTCCCCGGGTTAGCCATGTCGGCGGGATAGGGCTCCCAGTTCGTACCCGTCCATAACGTCCAGGTTTTGTTCGGCATCCAGTACCAATGACGACCACCGTGGTGGACGTAGCGCCAGTCATTACCCAATGGCCCGGTGGCTCGTCGCGTCTCAACAACGGTTACATCACGATTGCGAGGCGCCAAAGAATCAGGGACCGGCGAGGTCACACGCGCGTCACCCCGCTCAATAGCGCTCAGCATCAGTAGCAGAATTATTGGTTGCATAGCGCACCCCATTGCCAGCGAACTGCCATCCGCTCCTCGTAATGCACACCGCGTACCGTTTTGGTGCCCGTTCTGCCTTGATGGACCATGCCGGGTTCTGCGACAGTGCGTGGCGGCGGAATTTGCCCGTTCCAATCTGCTCGATCCGCGAGGACATCCAGCGCGCGGCTCTCGACCTCGCCCACAACCGTGCCCCACGAACTGCTTCCCCCTCTGCGCTCGGCTCGTTAGATTCAGGCCACCCTTCTTCTCTCTTAGGTGCCTCGCGCGATGAACGACTGCCTTCCCATGATCTTTGCCCAGTCCGCTAGCGTGCCGTTGCAATGGATCGACGTATTGGTGGTCGCGGCCACCATTGTGGGAACAACAGCCTTCGGCATGTGGATCGCGCGCCGCAAGGAAAACACCACCGACTATTACCTAGCCGGGAAGACCGTCGCCTGGTGGGCAGTGGCCGGATCGATCTTCGGCACCAATATCAGTTCGCACCACATGGTCGGCATGATGGGGGCCGGCTTGAAGGAAGGTTTCGCGCAGGCCAACTTCGAATTCGGTGCGATCTTCTGCCTGCTTTCCTTGTGCTACTTCTTTCTGCCCTTCTACCGGCGC